>NZ_JASJSU010000041.1:38727-40318 GCF_030237045.1 Stenotrophomonas maltophilia group sp. Smal17 | reverse complement strand
CATGGGGTTGCCGGCCAGCGGCCGGCACTACCGGGTGCATCGTCGATGGAAACCAGCGTGTCGCCAGCTCCACATGCGGCCCCGCTAGAATGACTGCATGACCGAATTCATCCCGCCCGGCACCCGCTTCCACGCCCTGCCCTCGCCATTCCCGTTCAAGCGCGGTGGCGCACTGCATGGCGCACGCGTGGCCTACGAAACCTGGGGAACGCTGGCCGCCGATGCCAGCAATGCGATCCTGATCGTGACCGGCCTGTCACCGGACGCGCATGCCGCAGCCAACGATGCCAACCCGGCACCGGGCTGGTGGGAGGCGATGGTCGGGCCCGGCAAGCCGATCGATACCGATCGCTGGTTCGTGGTGTGCGTGAACTCGCTGGGCAGCTGCAAGGGTTCGACCGGTCCGGCCTCGCTCAACCCCGCTACCGGTGAACCCTACCGCCTCGATTTCCCCGAGCTGTCGATCGAGGACGGCGCGCGCGCCGCGATCGAGGTGGTGCGCGCGCTGGGCATCGCGCAGCTGGCCTGCGTGGTCGGCAACTCGATGGGCGGCATGACCGCACTGGCGGTGCTGATGCTGCACCCGGGCATCGCGCGCAGCCATATCAACATTTCCGGCAGCGCGCAGGCATTGCCGTTCTCGATCGCGATCCGCTCGCTGCAGCGCGAGGCGATCCGCCTCGACCCGCGCTGGAACGGCGGCCACTACGACGATGCCGAGTATCCCGAGTCGGGCATGCGCATGGCGCGCAAGCTGGGCGTCATCACCTATCGCTCGGCGCTGGAATGGGATGGTCGCTTCGGCCGCGTGCGGCTGGATTCGGACCAGGCCGACGATGATCCGTTCGGCCTTGAATTCCAGGTGGAAAGTTACCTGGAAGGCCACGCGCGGCGCTTCGTGCGCTTCTTCGATCCGAACTGCTACCTGTACCTGAGCCGTTCGATGGACTGGTTCGATCTGGCCGAGTACGCCGATGGCGATGTGCTGGCCGGCCTGGCGAAGATCCGGGTGGAAAAGGCGCTGGCGATCGGCGCCAACACCGACATCCTGTTCCCGGTGCAGCAGCAGCAACAGGTCGCCGACGGCCTGCGTGCCGGCGGTGCCGATGCGCGCTTCGTCGGCCTGGAGTCGCCGCAGGGCCACGATGCGTTCCTTGTTGATTTCGAGCGTTTCGGCCCGGCCGTGCGCGGCTTCCTCGACGCGCTGTAAGTGGCGTGGCGGCGCAATCTCGGGCTCGCCGCCTTCGGTGCGCTGATCGCGCTGATGGTCAGCGGCGTGCTGCCACTGTGGCTGGGCGGCTGGTGCCTGCTGGCCAGCGTGGTGTCGTTCGGGCTGTATGGCCATGACAAGCGTGCGGCGCAGCGAAAGCAATGGCGCATTCCCGAGCGCACCCTGCAGCTGCTGGCCTTCGCCGGGGGCTGGCCAGGCGCGCTGCTGGGCCAGGCCCTGTTCCGTCACAAGCACCGCAAGGCCGCGTTCCAGTGGGTGTTCTGGCTGTGCGTGCTGGCCAACGTGGCCTCGATCGCGGTGATGCTGCGCGAATTCTCGCGGTAACGCTCGCAATCGGTAGTGGGGGGGGGGGGGGGGGCG
>NZ_JASJSU010000041.1:10637-38717 GCF_030237045.1 Stenotrophomonas maltophilia group sp. Smal17 | reverse complement strand
CCGGCCAGCGGCCGGCACTACCATTCACGGTTCGCGGACCAGGGCCCCGTCACGCAACCGGTACTGCGCATCGACCACGCCGTCGGGCAGATCATCATGGGTGATCATCAACAGGCTGCGACCGTCCAGCAGTCCGGACAGGTCCTGCAGCAGCGCGCGTGCGGTATCCACGTCCAGCCCCTCGGTCGGTTCGTCCAGCAACAGGATCGGCGCATTGCGCAACAGCGCGCGCGCCAGCGCCAGGCGCCGCGCCTGCCCGGCCGACATCGTCGCACCGTTCTCACCGACCCAGGCCTGCAGGCCGCCATTGCGCTCGGCCCATTCGGCCAGGCGTACCCGACGTAGTACTGCCCACAGCTCGACGTCGTTGGCGTCGGGATCACCCAGCCGCAGGTTCTCGGCCACCGTGCCGGCAAACACCGGCGCGTTCTGCGGCAGCCACGCCAGCTGCCGATGCCACTCGGCCTGGGCGAAATCGCGCAGATCGCGGCCGCCATAGGTAATTCGCCCCTGCTGCGGATCCCACAGCCGCAGCAGCAGGCTGGACAAGGTGGTCTTGCCGCTGCCGCTGTCGCCGCGGATCGCGATGCGCTCGCCCGGTGCCAGGGTCAGCTGCAGGCCGGACAGCACCGGCCGCGCCGCGCCCGGCCACTGGAAATGGACATCATCCCAATGCACGCGCGCCGCCTGTGGTACAGCGTGCGGCGTCGACGGATCCTCCACCGTTGGCGATTGCTCGACGATGGCCTGCAGGCGATCGGCAGCGATGCGCCCGGACTGCAGCGACTGCCAGGCCAGGCCCATGCCCGCCCACAACTCGATCAACGCCACGGTGAGGAACACCAGGCCGGCGGCCATTTCCGGCGCGATGCGCTGCTGTTCGGCCGCATGCAGGGCCAATGCCAGCATCGCCACCAGGCCGAGCCCAGCCACCAGGCCATGCAGGGTCGAGGCTGCAATCAGGCGCCAGCGCCGGCGACGGTCGCGCGAGGCCAGCTGCTTGGCCGCTACCCGCACCTTCAACTGCCACGCCGCATCGGCATGCAGCGCGGCCAGATCCCCGGCCCCTTCCAGTCCTTCGAATGCAGCGGTGCGCAACGCGGCGCGATGCGCGGCGCGGTCTGCTTCTTCATCATCGCGACCGCGCACGCCCAGCCACGGCACACCGACGGCGATCAGCAATGCCAGCACCGCCAGCAGCACGGCCGCCGACGGCAGGATCAGCGCCGCTGAAACCACCGCGACCAGCGACAACGCACCCAGCGCCACCAAGGGCCCGATGGCACGCACCAGCAGGCCATCCACCTCACCGATGTCACCGAGCAGGCGTGCCAGCAGGTCGCCGGTACGCGTGGCCCCCAACCGTGCCGGCGCCAGTGGCAGCGCACGGCGGAAGAACCACACGCGCAGGTCGCGGGCGATGCGCAGGGTGGCATCGTGGCCGACCAGCTTTTCGAAATAGCGCGACACGATGCGTGCCATGGTCAGGCCACGGATGCCGGCCGAGGGCGAGAAGAAATTGAAACCCTGGCCCAACCCGGCCGCACCGGCCAGCGCGGCGGCGGTGAGGAAACCGCCAGACAGGCCCAGCAGCGCGGTACCAGCCAGCATCGTGGTCCACAGCAGCAGCATCGTCAGCAGCAGGCGCGGCCGATGACGCAGGAACACTGCACGCAGTGAATCGGGTGACCGGCTCATGCGCGCACCGCCTGTGCCGGCTCGACCAGGCGGCCTTCCGGCAACAGCAGGCAACGGTCGGCCCAGGCGATCACCGCCGGGCTGTGGGTGGCGACCACCACGCTGCGGCCCCGCGCATACGCGGCCAGGCTGCGCAGCAGCGCCGCTTCGGTATCGGCATCGAGGAAGGCGGTGGGCTCATCCAGCAGCAGCACCTGCGGGTCACGCAGCAGCAGGCGCGCCAGGCCGATGCGGCGCGCTTCACCACCGGACAGGCCGAAGCCGCGCTCGCCGATCACCGTGTCCAGCCCCTGCGGCAGTCGTTGCGCGAACTGCAGCACCTGCGCCGCCTCGGCCACCGCGCGCAGCCGTGCATCACTGGCGCCGGGGTCGGCCAGCCGCAGGTTGTCGGCAATGCTGCCGTGGAACAGGTAGGGACGCTGGCTGGCATAGGCCACCTGCACGCCGGGGCGCAGCTGCAGCTTGCCGGCGCGTGGCGGCAACCAACCAGCCAGTGCTTCCAGCAGCGTGCTCTTGCCCGATCCGCTGGGGCCCACCAGGGCCAGCCGCTGGCCCGGCTCCAACACCACCTCAAGATCCTGCAGCACATCATGCGGCGCCCCCAACGGACGCAACACCAGCCCCTGTGCCTGCAGCGGCGGCAAGGCAGCCTCGGCCGGCTCCACCGCCAGCGGTGCAATCTCGTTTTCAATCAGGCCCTGCTCATCCGGCAGCGACTGCAGCAGGCGCTCCACTTCGGCGGCCGCCGCCAGGGCGTTGGCACGGTCGTGGTAGTGCGCGGCCAACCGCCGCAGTGGTGCGTAGAACTCCGGGGCCAGCAGCAGGCAGAACAGGCCGGCGCCCAGCGTCGGCACCGCTGCATGCAACGACATCATGCCGAGGTAGCTCAGGCCCAGGTACAGCGCAACCATCGCCACGCTCACCGAGGCGAAGAATTCCAGCACCGTGGATGACAGGAACGCGATCCGCAGCACCTTCAGCGTGCGCAGGCGCACGCCTTCGGCGGCGGCCTCCACGCCAGCCAGTTCGGCTTCGCCACGGCCGTACAGGCGCAGCAGGCCCAGGCCCTTGATGCGATCGGCGAAGTGGCCGCTCATCCGCGCCAGTTCCCCCAGCTGGGCGCGACCGGCCGCTTCAGCGCCCCACCCGACCAGCATCATGAAGAACGGCACCAGCGGCGCGGTGAACAACAGGATCAGCGCCACCACCCAGTCGACCCAGGCCACGGCGGCCAGGATCAGCAGCGGCACCACCACCACCTCGGTGCGTACCGGCAGGAAGCCACTGTAATAATTCTCGATCGCATCACCGTGATGCAGCACCAGTTCGCCCAGCTCGCCGGTGCGACGCTGGCGCAGCCACAGCGGGCCATGGCCCAGCAGGCGCGCGAACACACGTTCGCGCAGTGCCAGCCGCGCAGCATCGGCCACATCGCCGGCCGCGGCCTGGGTGGCGCTGCCCAACAGCGTGCGCAGCACCAGGATCAGCGCCAGTCCGCCCAGCACCGGCAGGCCCGATGCCAGCGGCGCGCGTTCCACCAGCACCTGCTGCACCAGCCAGGCAATGGCGGCGGCCTGGCCGATCAACAGCGCCCCGGACAGGCTGATGCACAGCGCCGCCAGGCGCTGGCGGCCGCGGGCTGGCCGCGCCAGATCGGCCAGCCATGCAGTGCGGGCGCGCCGCTGGCGGGTCGTTTCGGCTTCCTGGGAAAGGCCGTCGGGGGTTGTTTCGGCAGCGCTCAAGAGGTCTTCACGGGCAGCGGGGGAGACACGGCATTGTAGGCGCAGGCAATAGCCGGCCCCTGCGGCCGGCGGTCGCAGTCTTCATCAGGTTGGCATACGATCAACCGGGTCACCTGTTCATACATTGATCTGGATCAAGGCTGTTTGAAGTAGTCGGTCACATCATTCACGTCGTAGACCACCCTTCCCGCCACCTGCAACGGCACTATCCAACGAGGTAGCCAGGCCATGATTGATCAGACAGTCGTAGAACTGTCGCGGCTGCAATTCGCGCTGACCGCGATGTACCACTTCCTATTCGTACCGCTCACCCTCGGCCTGTCCTTCATGGTGGCCATCATGGAGAGCGTGTACGTGATGACCGGCAAGGAGATCTGGCGCAGGATGACCCTGTTCTGGGGCGTCCTGTTCGGCATCAACTTCGCCATGGGCGTCGCCACCGGCATCGTGATGGAATTCCAGTTCGGCATGAACTGGTCCTACTACAGCCACTACGTGGGTGACATCTTCGGTGCGCCGCTGGCCATCGAAGGCCTGATGGCGTTCTTCCTGGAAGCCACCTTCGTCGGCCTGTTCTTCTTTGGCTGGAACCGCCTGAGCAAGGTCAAGCACCTGATGGTGACCTGGCTGATGGCGCTGGGCACCAACCTGTCGGCGATCTGGATCCTGATCGCCAACGGCTGGATGCAGAACCCGACCGGTGCGGTGTTCAACCCGGAAACCATGCGCATGGAAGTCGTCGACTTCATGGCGGTGGTGTTCAACCCGGTGGCACAGGCCAAGTTCGTGCACACCGTCAGCGCCGGTTACGTGACCGGTGCGGTGTTCGTGATGGCGATCAGCGCCCTGTTCCTGCTGCGCAACAAGCACAAGGACCTGGCCCGTCGCTCGTTCGCGGTGGCCGCAGCGTTCGGCCTGCTGTCCTCGCTGTCGGTGGTGGTGCTGGGTGACGAGAGCGGTTACGCCGCCAGCGAACACCAGAAGATGAAGCTGGCTGCGATCGAAGCGATGTGGGAGACCGAGCGTGCGCCGGCCGACTTCACCGCCTTCGGCATCCCCAACCAGCAGACCCACCAGAACGACTACGCGGTGAAGATCCCGTACCTGATGGGCCTGATCGCCACCCGCTCGTTGAACCAGCCGATTCCGGGCATTCTGGAACTGGTCGAGCGTGCCGAGCACCGCGTGCGCGGCGGCCAGCTGGCCTACGGCGCACTGGAACGCCTGCGCGCCAACAAGAACGACGTGGAAGCGCGCGAGATGTTCGATCGCCACTGGCAGGACCTTGGCCACGGCCTGCTGCTCAAGCGCTACCGCGATGACATCCTCAACGCCACCCCGCAGGAGATCTCGCAGGCCGCGATGGATACCGTGCCGCGCGTGATGCCGCTGTTCTGGACCTTCCGCGTGATGGCCGGGCTCGGCTTCTACCTGATCGCCTTCTTCGCGCTGGCCTTCTACTACTCGTGCCGCAACAACTTCCAGGACAAGCGCTGGTTCCTGAAGGTGGCCTTGTGGACGCTGCCGGCGCCGTGGATCGCGATCGAGTGTGGCTGGTTCGTGGCCGAGTACGGTCGCCAGCCGTGGGCGGTTGATGGCGTGCTGCCGACCTTCTATGCGGCATCGGGCCTGGCCCTGCACGAAATCGTGCTGACCCTGGCCGGCTTCACCGCGATCTACACCGCGCTGATCGTGGTCGAGATCAAGCTGATGCTCAAGGCGATCCGCAAGGGTCCGGATGAGGTGCTGCCGTCGCTGCAGTCGCCCCAGCCGCATGCTTCCCACAATGCCTCGGCGCCCGCCGCCGGCCAGGCCTGAGGCAGGAGAACCACGATGGATTTCATTCTTCTGGACTACACCACGCTGCGCGTGATCTGGTGGCTGCTGCTCGGCATCCTGCTGATCGGCTTCGCCGTGATGGATGGTTTCGACCTGGGCGTGGGCACGCTGCTGCCCTTCGTCGCCCGCAACGACGCCGAGCGCCGGCTGGTGATCAACACCATCGGCCCGGTCTGGGAAGGCAACCAGGTGTGGCTGGTGCTCGGTGGCGGTGCGATCTTCGCCGCCTGGCCGCCGCTGTATGCGGTCAGCTTCTCCGGGTTCTACCTGGCGATGTTCGTGATCCTGTTCGCGCTGATCCTGCGTCCGGTCGGTTTCAAGTTCCGCAGCAAGATGCCCAGCGAACGCTGGCGCAACACCTGGGACTGGGCGCTGTTCATCGGCGGCTTCATCCCGGCGCTGATCATGGGCGTGGCGGTGGGCAACGTGGTGCTGGGCGTGCCGTTCCACTTCGATGACAGCATGCGCATCTTCTACACCGGCTCGTTCTTCGGCCTGCTGATGCCCTTCGCGCTGCTGGCCGGCCTGCTCAGCGTGTCGATGCTGGTCGCGCACGGTGCCGCCATGCTGGTGATCAAGACCGACGGCCCGGTGGCCGAGCGTGCGGCCCGCTTCGGCAGCATCGCCGCGATCATCGCCTTCGTGCTGTTCGCGGTCGGCGGTGCCTGGGTGGCCTTTGGCCTGCCGGGTTACCAGATCACCTCGCAGGTGGTCACCGATGGCGCCACCAACCCGCTGCTGAAGACCGCCGAACTCGGCGCCGCCGGTGGCTGGATGCGCAACTACAGCACGATGCCGGCCACGATCCTGGCCCCGCTGCTCGGCCTGGCCGGACTGCTGGCCAGTGCGGTACTGCTGCGTGCCCGTCGCGGTGGCCTGGCCTTCATCGCCTCGGGTGCAGCGATCGCCGGCATCATCCTGACCGTCGGCTTTGCGATCTTCCCGTTCCTGCTGCCGTCCTCGAGCCAGCCCACCTCCAGCCTGACCGTGTGGGATGCCTCGTCCAGCCACCTGACCCTGTGGATCATGCTGCTGGCTACGGCGGTGTTCCTGCCGATCATCCTCGCCTACACCACCTGGGTGTACCGCGTGCTGAAGGGCAAGACCACCAGCGAAGAGATGGGCAACAACCCGAACGCGTATTGATGGACGGTGTGCCGGCCCACGGCCGGCACATCCCCTGGACAAAGGAGACTGATCATGTGGTATTTCGCCTGGATTCTCGGTGCCGGCCTCGCCTCGACGGTGGCCATCCTCAACGGCATGTGGTTCGAAGCCCGCGAGCAGAACCGTATCGAGAAGGAAAATCGTCACTGAGTCGTAAAAAAGCCTTGCCGCCTTGGCCTTCACACGGTATCTTAGGCGGCTCCTTCGGGGTGTAGCTCAGTCTGGTAGAGCGCTACGTTCGGGACGTAGAGGTCGCAGGTTCGAATCCTGTCTCCCCGACCACTCATGTGGTCGCATTGAAGCCTGGTGAAGTCGTCCAGGCTTTTTTGTTCCCTGAAGTGGCACTGCTTCGGCAGTGTGAAGAAAACAGCATTTACCCCTTGCCGCCATCGGGGTGAATCGCTAGAATAGGCGGCTCCCTTCGGGGTGTAGCTCAGTCTGGTAGAGCGCTACGTTCGGGACGTAGAGGTCGCAGGTTCGAATCCTGTCTCCCCGACCACTTTGGTGGTCACCAAGAAGCCTGGAAGACAACAGTCCTCCGGGTTTTTTTGTGCCTGGCGCCCCGGCAACTGCCAGTGAATGGCAGCAACGGGACAAGGCAGCCGCCCTGCCCCGCCACACGGCCCGGAAGTCAGCAGGGCCGCACGTTAAGGCCGGCATACAGGCCCAGCGCGCGACTGGCCTGGATCAGACCCTCGATCACGTGGTCGCCCACATCCTGGTCCGGCCCGCCATCCTGCCGCGCCCGCTCGGCAGCCAGCAGAATGGCATGTACGGTGCGCAGCCCGGCCAATGCGCAATCGGCATCGGCCAGGGCCATGCAACGGCCGGGATTGAGCTGGCGTTCGGGCCAGGGCCGTCCATCGGATGCGCCCCCGCTGTCGATGCCACACAACTGCGCGACGAAGGTGATGGGCTCGCCTGCCACATCGGCATTGGCCGGGGCGTGACCGGTGGGCGGGAAGGAAGTATCAGACGTCTTCATGGGCATTCTCCATGCAAGGAACACGGTGATGCCGCCGGACAAAGGCGGCGGGCGATACGTGGCTGCAAAAACCCGGCTGACTTAGTTCGGGCGGATGTGCTTGCGCACATCCCCACGCACCGCCCGCCATGGAACGCGAACGGAATGCCAGCCGGCGCCGCGCGAAGCGACGCCGGCTGGCAAGCGTATACAACAAGTCAGCTCGGGTTTTGCAGTCCCGGCCACCCTTTTCCGGTGGCATGCGAAGGTGTAAACGCCAGCGCACGATGTGCCAATGGGCAAACGCGCCACTGCAACAATTCGTACGATTCGCGACATTGTTGCACAGCGTCTGCGGGCGTCCAGAAGCTAGGGACGCAAAGGCTTGGCAGTGTTAAGCCGCAGGCGCCGTTGTGCCGCGCGGCAGGATGGGGGTCGTGCGGATTACGTCACCCTGCGCGCGGCGGAGGCACTTCGCGTGGGTGCGGGCCGGTCGTGGCTGTGCTCAGCCCTTGAGGTTAGGATCTGTCACCGGCAACAGGTCATAGCTGGCCAGATCCATTTCGACGCGGTGCACCTTGTCCACCTGCGCGTCGTCGGTGGGGTCAAACACGCCCGGCACCGAGACGATCACCGTACCCAGGCCATCGACCGGGTGGACGGCATGCGCGTCGCGGATCTGCGCGTGGCTGATCTGGGCAGGCACGAAGCCCATCCAGCCAAAGAATTCCCGGTGTTGATACAGGCGGCGGTCTATTTGATAGTCCACCAACCCTGTCTCCGGCGTCCTCGCCTTAACATCAACATTCGCAAATACAGGATTAAGCTTCTCAACGAGAATCATGAGTGACTGAAGCATAAGGCCCGGAAAACCTTTACCAAATTCCTCAAGCCCACCCATTCTGATTCGATGAAAGCCCGTCATTGGATTTACATCCAGGACAACAAGCCCTGGGTTCCTCCAATCACGGCTTCTTGCCACATTGGATATCATCAGAGATGCTCCAAGGTTCCGGAAATCGCCTAGATCCCTGCGAGTTTTCTCAACATCCGTCTCCATCACCTTCAAAACGGCGTCGCGCTCTTCCAGCGACACAACCTTCTCCCGCGGACCTCCAGGCATCGTGTACCACTGTCTCATCTGCGCATGCAGAGGACTTAATTCTCCCACGATACTGTCGACAAGCTCGGCAACTTCAAGAGGCGACCTGCTTACAGGACGGGATTTGAGGCAGGCTTGCACATCGATAATCAACTCGCTTCTCCCGGATAAGGTTGATACTTGCAGATGAGTGGATCCAACCCTGCAAATCGAGTAGCTACCGCCATTGTTCGCGCCTGCATGAAAAACCACGAAAGTTTTGCCTGACGTCCTGCAATGGATATTGCCGCCTTCTGCCTGGCCATCTGGGCGTTCCAAGGAAGAAAGATGCTCTTCTCGACGAAGTGATACTTCGGATTGTTATCGGCATCCAGAAAGTGCTCATACCTCCCCTTAGCCTCCACCACTGTGCAGTGCTTCAACCAGAACCCATCAAACTCACAGGCGTTGAAGTGCCACTCCTGCACGGTACGGAAGAAGCCCTTCCGGTGCAGATAATCAAACAACGTATCCACTGAGAAGAACGTCCGCGCCGGATCGGCCTTGTCCGCCACCATGAATCCAAAGCGCAGCGGTGCCGAGCGCAGGTTGGCGATGTACAGCTGGTACTCGTAGTTGATCAGATTGCGCCGGGTGACATAGCGCCCAGTGCGGGGTGGACCAATGAACCCTTCCTTCAGCAGGCACTCGTTGCACGCGGTCTCGTCGGGCATCTGCGAGCAGTCCACTTCCCGCGCCTTGGCCGTCGGCTCAGCGCGCGCATCCGGCTTGGCTTTGCCGCGCACCCGCTGCTGGATATCGCTCACTACATCGCGAATGCCATCGGCCACGTCACCGGTGGTCGGCCCGCCATAGGGGTCCACCGGGTTGCCGTCTTCATCCACGTTGCCGTTACCGCCTCCCATGCCGGGCCCAAGCCAAGGCCGCGGGCCGATGATTCTGGTGCCCATCGTTGCTCCTAGTGTCCTGCCAGATTCGACAGCAGATCCGCCGCTGCCAGGTTCGGGTTCTTTGCGCTGCGCATCCACATGTCCGCTGCCGGGACGGCCCGCAAACCGCGCGCCCACGCCACGTCCGCCTTCACCCAGCGCACCAGCACCGGCAGGTGGGTGATCTGTTCAGCCCTTGAGGTTAGGATCTGTCACCGGCAACAGATCGTAGCTGGCCAGATCCATTTCGACGCGGTGCACCTTGTCCACCTGCGCGTCGTCGGTGGGGTCAAACATGCCCGGCACCGAGACGATGACCGTACCCAGGCCATCGATCGGGTGGACGGCATGCGCGTCTCGTATCTGGGCGTGGGCGATCTGCGCGGGCACGAAGCCCATCCAGCCAAAGAACCGCCTGTGCTGGTAAAGCCGCCGGTCCAGCTGGTAATCCACCAAACCTTTGTCCGGCGATCGTGCCTTGACGTCCGTAGCTGCGAAGAATGGGTCTACCACGTTCACCATTTCCGTCAGTGCATTGCGCAATAGGGACGGGAGTGACACTCCAAATGGGTCAATTCCATCCACGCTGAGGAAATTGAAACCGGTTGTCGGATTCAAGCCGAGCACCACTACCCCCGGCTTTTTCCAATCACGGTCATTGTCAACATTGGACAGCATGACAGAAGCGCCAAGCTCTTCGAAGTCACCAAAACGCTTTCGATTTTTTTGAATCTTCTGCGCCATTTGCGCCAAGATGCCATTCTCGTCATCCAGCGGAATTGAATCCTCCTTACTACTTGAAGGCAGCGCGTACCATCGGTTCATCAGCGGGTGAACCTCGGCCAGCAGCGCGGTCAAATTCACAGCGATGCGCAGCAGCTCGTCCGGTGTTTTTGAAACAGGCGTTGTCCAGAGTTTCGTTTCCACTCCAAGAATCATGCACCACCTCCAGGAAAGGGTTCATATCTGCAGAGCGAAGGATCCAAGTCGCCCATTAGCATGGCCGCTGCCATCGTCTTTTGCTGCATGAAAAACCACAGGAGCTTTCCCTGTGGCTCAGCGATCGCGATAGCGGAACGCTGTCGAGTCATCTGCAACCCTAGCGGCTCGAAGACCCCGGGCCGCACAAATTTGTATTTCGCCTTTCCGTTCTCATCCAGAAACTGGTCATACCTCCCCTTCGCCTCCACCACCGTGCAGTCCTTCAACCAGAACCCGTCAAACTCACAGGCGTTGAAGTGCCACTCCTGCACGGTACGGGAGAAGCCCTTCCGGTGCAGATAATCAAACAACGTATCCACTGAGAAGAACGTCCGCGCCGGATCGGCCTTGTCCGCCACCATGAATCCAAAGCGCAGCGGTGCCGAGCGCAGGTTGGCGATGTACAGCTGGTACTCGTAGTTGATCAGATTGCGCCGGGTGACATAGCGCCCAGTGCGGGGCGGACCAATGAACCCTTCCTTCAGCAGGCACTCGTTGCACGCGGTCTCGTCGGGCATCTGCGAGCAGTCCACTTCCCGCGCCTTGGCCGTCGGCTCAGCGCG
This sequence comes from Stenotrophomonas maltophilia group sp. Smal17, assembly GCF_030237045.1. Lineage (NCBI taxonomy): Bacteria > Pseudomonadati > Pseudomonadota > Gammaproteobacteria > Lysobacterales > Lysobacteraceae > Stenotrophomonas > Stenotrophomonas maltophilia group sp. Smal17. Next base: position 27,732 of record NZ_JASJSU010000041.1, on the reverse strand, counting down.
CGCATCCGGCTTTGCTTTGCCGCGCACCCGCTGCTGGATATCGCCCACTACATCGCGAATGCCATCGGCCACGTCACCGGTGGTCGGCCCGCCATAGGGTTCCACCGGATTGCCGTCTTCATCCACGCTGCCGTTACCGCCTCCCATGCCGGGCCCAAGCCAGGGCCGCGGGCCGATGATTCTGGTGCCCATCGTTGCTCCTAGTGTCCTGCCAGATTCGACAGCAGATCCGCCGCTGCTAGGTTCGGGTTCTTTGCGCTGCGCATCCACATGTCCGCTGCCGGGACGGCCCGCAGACCGCGCGCCCATGCCACGTCCGCCTTCACCCAGCGCACCAGCACCGGCAGGTGGGTGATACGCCGCACATAGGCCGCGTGGTCATGGCTCTTCACCACGTCGTCCATCAGCGCCGCATCGCTCAGATGGCCGACCTGACGGGGGTACTCCTCGCGGATCTCCCGGCACAACAGCGGGAAGAACGTGGAGGGGTCAGGCAGGCGCAGCAGGGCTTCCTGTTCCTTTGTAATCTCAAACATCAGCCTGCCTCCGTTGCATGCAGCGCTTCGCGATCCAGGGTGTAGCGCTCGCCCAGCATCTGGAAACACCATTGCCGCAGCGGGCCCATCAACTGCCTGCGCTGCTGCAGCGTGAAGGCCCGCTGCAAGCGCAGGAACACGCGGCCATCCCAGTAGCGCAGCAGTGCCAGCGTGCCGTTGGGGCGGCGCAGGTCCAGGCAGGCTTCCAGGTGCTGGAACACGGCTTCAAAGCCGGCCTCACTGCGCAGCCAGGCCACGACGGGCTTGTCCAGTTCCAGCGCCCGCAACCATCCATCCACCTGGGTGTGGGACTGCGCGGGCAACTGCAGCAGCCACGGGCCGACGGCTGCGTGAGCGGCCTCGGGCTGGCGCGCAAGCAGTGCGCGGTGCGGCAGGTCCTGCGCGTACCAGGCCAGAGCCTTGGGCGTGTCGGCGTAGGCCGCTGCGTCGACGATCACGTATCGGTTCATTCAGCGCCCCAGGAAGGTCGCGCCGGAGCGCGAGGCGGCCAGCAGGCACGCTTCGCACACGGGCGGCTTGCCGGCCTGCGGCAGTACGGGCAACGGGGCCAGATCCGAGGCAGCAGCGGCGGGCCACACACCGTCAGCCCCGCCACCTCCCCCGCCCATGTCCACATAGACGCGGGATTGCTTGCCGGCAATCAGCGAGCAGCCGCACGAGAGCCTGTCGCCATGGCGTGCGACGGGCTGGCCTTCAAACGTCAGCGTGATGTCGCCACTGACGATGGTGGCCACGCGCTGGTGCTTGGGGCAGGTGGCCTTGTCACCCAACCGCGCAACCGGCATGCCCTCGATGTCGGTAACCGGCGATCCGCAGATGACCCTGCCACCGCCCGTGGTTGCATCACCCACCACAATCAACGTCCTTGCCACCCTGCAATCCTTCGCCCATGGATGTGGCCCGAACCTAGCAACGCCCCACATCCCCTGCACTTCATTGCAGCGTCCATCACAGCGTGCATGCCGCGGCCAAACGCTCGCAATGGCCCGCAACGCAAGGGGTTGGCTGGATCACGGCGCATATCCATGGTGCACTGGCCGCCCTCACCCGGCTATGCAGAACGCGACAGATCGCGCCGACGGGACCTCACCCCGCCAGCCACGTACAATGGGCCTTCCCCCACCCACCGCGCCGGCACAGCCCGGTGCGGCGCTGCACGCCAAGACACGGCATGCGACACCTGCAAGGACCACCGATGAGTTCCTCCCCTTCCGATTCGCCGTCGCTGCTGCACGGTCGCGTCCTCGCGTTCGCCGCGATCCTGCTGGCCGCGATCAACCTGCGCACCGCCGTCACCTCGATCACGCCGCTGCTGGACGTGCTCGGCCAGCAGTTCGGCTTCGGCACCACCATGACCGGTGTGCTGGGCATGCTGCCGACCGCCTCGTTCGCCCTGTTCGGCGTGGCCACGCCTGCACTGGCGCGACGCCTGGGCCTGGAGCGCACCACGCTGCTGGCGATGGTGATGGCGATGGCCGGCCTGCTGCTGCGCTCCAGCGCCGGCAATGTCGGCACGCTGCTGCTCGGTTCGGTGGTGGCACTGGCCGGCATGGGCATCGGCAACGTGGTGGTGCCGCCGCTGGTGAAGCGCTACTTCGCCAACAAGGTCGGCACCATGAGCACGCTCTACATCAGCGTGCTGCAGCTGGGCACGATGCTGCCGGCGCTGCTGGCGGTGCCGGTGGCCAACGCCGCGGGCTGGCGGGTGTCGCTGGGCATGTGGGCCCTGCTGGCGCTGGCCGCCGCGCTGCCGTGGCTGGTGCTGGCCACGCGCGCACCGAAGCCGCAGGCCGATGCCACTGATCCGACCGCGCAGCCGCATGGCAAGGTCTGGCGCACCTCGCTGGGCTGGAGCATGACGCTGATGTTCGGCATGACCTCGCTGATGACCTATTCGATGTTCACCTGGCTGCCGCGCATCGTGGTCGAGGCCGGTGGCACGCCCGCCTTCGGTGGCGTGATGGTGGCGGTGTTCTCGGCCCTGGGCCTGCTGCCCTCGCTGGTGATTCCGTCAATGGCGGTGCGCCTGCAGAACCCGTTCCCGCTGGTGCTGATCGGCTTCTTCTCGTTCGTGATCGCCTTCACCGGCCTGCTGCTGGCGCCGATGAAGGCACCGCTGCTGTGGGCCTGCCTGCTGGGCGTTGGCCCATCCACCTTCCCGCTGGCGCTGACCCTGATCAATCTGCGCACACGCACCCCCACCGGTTCGGCCGCGCTTTCCGGCTTCATGCAGGGCGTGGGCTACAGCTTCAGCTGCCTGGGGCCCTTCCTGGTCGGCTGGCTGCACACCGTCAGCGACGGCTGGACCCTCCCGTTCAGCTTCCTGTTCGGCTGCGCCACCCTGATGCTGTGCGCGTCCTGGGTGGCCTGCAAGCCGCGCAAACTGGAAGACCTCTGGTGATGCTGCGGGGCCGCCTGCCGGCCCCGACCACAGGCGCGCAGCCTTCACGCCCATTTTGACGCCGGACTGACAATTCCCGGCGGATAGTGCCCACGAATGCCCATCCTTGCCGCGTGCCGGCATCGGGCATGGGGGCGGCTCCGCCGCCCGGAACACCACTCGGTGTGCGGGGGACTTTCGTTTCAGACAAGACATTGCAGGTCGCTGTCCGGGTTGTACCCGTCCTTGCTGGGCGGCATGCACGAAGGGAGTGACGCGGGCCACGGCCACGCCAAAAGCTGGCATGTGATGTGCGTCACAGTTTTCATGGTTGTCTGGTTCGGAAGCCAAGGGGGTCCCCAATGGTTGTCCACCGCCGGCTGGCGCTCTGCGTCGGCCTTGCCTGCACCGCGCTGGCCTGGGCCAGCAGCGCTGCCCCGCCTGACCGCGAGGCCGCGCTGGCCGAGATCGGCCGCTACCGCGACCAGGCCCGCTGGCTGGATGCGCTGGGTGCGATCGAACGCGCCAGCCAGCAGCAGCCCAACGACGATCTGCTGTTCAAGCTGCGCGTACTGACCCTGGGCGACATCGGCAACGCGTGGCGGGCCTGGGAGCTCTACCAGCAGCGCCCGCAGCTGTTCGACGCTGCCCAGAAGCAGCGCCTGGAAGGGGATTACCTGGCCAAGCTGGTGGTCTGGAGCCTGGCCTACAGCAGCAGCGAAGACAGCCGGCTGGAGGAGGCCGAATCAACCCTGGCCCGCATGCAGCGCTATCTGGGGGGCGAAGGCACGCCGCCGGCGCAGGCGCCGCTGCGCATCCGCATGGACCGGCTGATCCTGCTCAACCGCCTGGGCCGACATGCGCAGGTGCGCGAGGAAGCACGCGCGCTGCAGGCCGAAGGCCACACCCTGCCCGACTACGTGCTGCCCGCCGTGGGTGATTCGCTGATGGGTACCCTGCACCCGCAGGAAGCCATTCCGGTGCTGCAGGCCGCAGTGGCCGGCGACCCGACCCGCGACGCCTCGCATTCGGAGCTGGCCTATGCCTACCTGGAAAGCGAACAGCAGGAAAAGGCCATCGACCTGCTGCAGGCCTGGCGCGACAAGGAGCCGGCGTGGCGCTGGAGCAATGGCAAATCACCGTACCCGAACTGGTCACGCTACGAGGCCGACCTGAACCTGGCGATGGTGCGCGCCTACAGTGGCGATCTGCGCACCGCACAGCACGACCTGGAATCGATGGTCGACATCGCACCCGGCAACGGTGGGCTGCAGAGTGCGCTGGGCAGCGTGTACATGATGCGCGGCTGGCCACGCCGGGCGCTGCAGCGGCAGCAGATGGCACATGCGCTGGACCCACGTGACATCGAAGCCCGCCTGGGCATGGAAGAAGCCTACGTCGCCCTGCAGCGTGATGACCTGGCACGGCCGCTGCACGACGATCTGATCGCGCGCTACCCCACCCAACCCGCGGTCGAGCGCATGGACCAGGCGTGGCGCGCGCATCGCGGCTGGCAGCTGAAGGCATGGACCGACATCGGCCGCAGCTCGGGAGGCGGCGGCACGTCGCCACTGGGCAACAACGATCGCCATTACGGCGTTGAAGTCGAATCGCCGATGCTGGATGACCGCTGGCGGTTGTTCGCCTTCGCCGACCGCCGCTCGATCGACTTCCAGGACCAGCGCATCGACCCGCTCTGGCTGGGGGCCGGCGTGCGCTACCGCTTCGGCCGGCTGGATGCGGAAGCCGCGGCGCTGCGCGCCAATGACCACATCGGCGACACCGGCCTGCGCGTAGGCGTCGGCTGGCAGTTCAATGATTACTGGCACGCCGGGCTGGTAGCCGCGCGCAATGATCCGGAAGCCTCGATGCAGGCCCGCGTGGCCGGTATCACTGCCGACAGCGTGAGCGCACAGGTGGACTACCGTCGAAGCGAGCTGACCCACTGGATGTTCGGCGCCAGCCGCTTCCGCTACGACGATGGCAACCATCGCGAACTGGTCAGTACCGGCCTCGAACAACGGCTGCTGACGCGTCCGCGCTGGCTGGTCGATGGCCTGGCAAGCGCGTACGCCAGTCGCGGCAGCCGCGACGACGCGCCTTATTTCAACCCGAAGCGCGACCGCATGGTCGAGATCGGCCTGCGTATCGACCAGCAGCTGTGGCGGCACTACGAACGCCACTTCCGGCACCGCCTGACGGTCTCGCTGGGCGACTATTGGCAGGATGGCTTCGGCAGTGCGCTGGTGCCGTCGGTGTCCTACATGCACGAATGGCAGCTGGGGCCCGGACGCGTGTTCGAGTACGGCGTGCGCTGGTCGCGGCCGGTCTACGACGGCCATCGCGAGCGTCATATCGGCTTCGAAGCTGCACTGCGCTGGGGAGACTGACATGGCCCGCATCCTGCGACTGATCGTGCTGCTGTTGCTGGCCATTGCACCGCCAGCCTTCGCCCAGCAGGCCCTGCATCTTGATGCGATCGACAACGGCCTGCTGATCCTCAGCTACCACGACATCCGCGACCAGGTGGCCGCCAAGGGCGATGCCGATACCTATGCGGTGAGCACGCAGAACTTCGCCGCGCACCTGGACTGGCTGGGCGCACACGGCTACCACCCGGTCTCGCTGTCGCAGGTGATCGAGGCCTCGCAGGGCCGCGCCACGCTGCCGCCCAAGCCGGTGCTGCTGACCTTCGACGACGGCCTGCGCAGTGTCTATGACAAGGCCTTCCCCCTGCTCCAGGCCTACCGCTATCCGGCGCTGGTGGCGGTGATCACCGACTACGTGGACATGGCGCCGGGGCGCACCATCGACTATGGCTACCGCCCGTTCGGGCGTGACGACTTCGTCACCTGGGCACAGCTGAAACAGATGCATGACAGTGGCCTGATCGAAGTGGCCAGCCACACCGATGACCTGCATCACGGCGTGCTCGCCAATCCGCAGGGCAACTCCACTCCAGCGGTGGTGACCCGCGTCTACAGCCCGGCCACCCACAGCTACGAAAGCGAAGCCCAGTATGAACAACGCCTGCGTGCCGACCTCTCGCGCAGCGTGCAGCGTATCGAGCAGCACCTGGGCGTACGCCCACGGGCCATTGTCTGGCCGTATGCCGCCTACAACCAGCTGAGCAACGACATCGCCGAGCAGCTGGGCATGCCGGTTTCATTCGATCTGGAAGGCCGCAGCACCCCGGTGGCCAGCGACCTGCACGGGCTGGCACGCTTCCTGGTCAGTGACAATCCGACCGTGGAGGGCCTGGCCTACGAACTGCGCCGTGACGTCGCGCTGGATGGCATCCGCGCGCTGCAGATCGACCTGGACGATGTATATGACCCCGATCCTGCACAGCAGGCGCGCAATCTCGATGCACTGATCGAGCGGGTCAAGCGCATCGCGCCGACCCACGTCTACCTGCAGGCGTTCGCCGACCCGGACGGCAACAACACCGCCGATGCGCTGTACTTCCCCAACCGCCACATGCCGATGCGCGCGGACCTGTTCAGCCGCGTCGCGTGGCAGCTGAAATCGCGCGCCGGGGTGAAGGTCTACGCGTGGCTGCCGGTGCTCGGCTTCGAGCTACCCGATCCGGTGCTGCGCAAGGCACTGGCAATCCGCAACGGCGATGCCGACGGCATGTACCGGTTGGATTTCACCAATCCAAAAGCGCGCCAGATCATGCTCGACATCTACGAGGACCTGGCGGTCAACTCGTACTTCGAAGGCCTGCTGTTCCACGACGATGGCTACCTGCGCGACACCGAACTGCCCGCACTGCCCTCCGGCGACGGCGGCAGCGCGCGCACCCATGCGCTGATCGACTTCACCCTGGCCCTGCGTGACAGCGCCCAGCGCTGGCGACCTAAGCTGGCAACGGTACGCAACCTGTATGCCGAGCCCGTACTGCGCCCGCAGAGCGAAGCCTGGTTCGCTCAACGCCTGGACCTGTTCAACAAGGCCTACGACCAGACTGCGCTGATGGCGATGCCGTGGATGGAAGGCAGCAAGCACCCGGAGCGCTGGCTGGACCAGCTGCTGGCCGCCGTACGCAGCCACGACCCCCAGCTGCAGCACACCCTGTTCGAGCTGCAGACCGTCGACTGGAACAGCGGCCAGCCGATTCCCGCCGAGCGCCTGCGCGCGCAGATCCGCCAGCTGCAGGCGCAGGGCGTGCACCACTTCGCCTGGTACCCGGACGACTTCATCGCCGACCAGCCCTCCACCCACGATGCCCGTGCGGCGATGTCCGCCGGCAACTTCCCGTACCCGGAGAAGTGACATGGACATGCATCCCATGCTGCTGATCCTGTTCCAGTTCGCCTTCTACTACCCGATGGTGATGGCGTTCTTCTGGATGTCCGGCGGGCTCTACTACTACTTCCGGCGCGAGCGCCACTCACGCCCGCGCAACGATCCACCCCTGATGGTCGACCCTCCGTTCGCGACCCTGCTGATCCCCTGCCACAACGAATCGGAGAACCTGGACGACACGCTCGGCGCGGCGCTTGCACAGCGTTATCCGGCCGACTATGAGGTGATCGCCATCGACGACGGCAGCAGCGACGACACCGGCATTCGCCTGGACGCTCTGGCGGCCCGGCACCCACGGCTGCGCGTGCTGCACCTGGACCGCAACCTGGGCAAGGCCAATGCGCTGCGCATGGGGGCGCTGGCGGCGCGCTCGGAGTACCTGGTGTGCATCGACGGCGACGCGATGCTGGAAGAGCACGCGTTGCACTGGATGGTCTGGCACCTTGCCAGTGGCAGCCGGGTCGGTGCAGTGACCGGCAATCCCCGCATCCGCAACCGTTCGACCCTGCTCGGTCGCCTGCAGGTGGCCGAATTCTCATCGATCATCGGCATGATCAAGCGCGCACAGCGCGTGTACGGGCGCATCTTCACCATCTCCGGGGTAATCGCCGGCTTCCGTCGTACCGCCCTGCACCAGGTCGGCTGGTGGTCGGATGACATGGTCACCGAGGACATCGACATCAGCTGGCGCCTGCAACACGCGCACTGGGACATCCGCTACGAGCCGAACGCGCTGTGCTTCATCCTGATGCCGGAAACATTGAAGGGCCTGTGGCGGCAGCGGCTGCGCTGGGCGCAGGGCGGCGTGGAAGTGATGCTGCGGCATGCGCGGTCGCTGCTGCACTGGAAGGAACGGCGCATGTGGGGGGTGCTGCTGGAGTATGTGCTGAGCGTGGTGTGGGCCTACACCATGCTGTTCATCGTGCTGCTGTGGGCATTGGGAAAGTTCATCGAGCTGCCCCCGCAGCTGCACATCGTCAGCCTGTTGCCGGAATGGCATGGCGTGATCCTGGCGCTGGTCTGCCTGCTGCAGTTCGCCAGCAGCCTGATCATCGACCGGCGCTACGAAACACAGATTGGACGCAACTATTTCTGGGTCATCTGGTACCCGATGGCGTACTGGCTGATCAGCCTTTCCACCACCCTGGTGGCGCTGCCGAAGACGCTGCTGCGCCGTCGCCGCAATCGCGCCACCTGGACCAGCCCTGACCGGGGAATCCGATGAACGCACAACGCCCATCCAACCGCTTCGACTCGCGGACGATCCGCAAGCCGCATCGCCAGCCTCGCTTCCAGCGCACGGCCTGGGGCTTCGTCACCCTGGCATTCTGGGGCTTCTACTTCTACCTGTGGGCGCCGCTGGTAACCCTGCTGTCGTGGCTGATTGGCGGCCAGCTGGCGTGGCAGCAGCTGTATGAGCGGCAGAACCAGCTCGATCCGTACGTGCTGGTGGCGTTGCCGCTGATGCTGCTGTGCGCCAGCGTGCTGCTGATCGGCTGGGCCGAGTACAACCGTGCACGCTTCCGCGGCCACGACCGGCGCCTGCCACGCCCGCTGGCCAGCCTCAACGAGGTGGCGGCGGATCTGGGCGCCAGCACCGGCCTGGCCGAACGCCTGATGGGATGCAAGGCCGCCACGCTGCACATGGATGAGCATGCACGGCCGGTCGGCATCCGCCGCGAGGTGGTGTAACCCCGCTGCCCATCAGGTGCCGGCCCTGGTCGGCGCTTGGGCCTGGTGGGTGCCAACGTGGGTCGGCACCGGGGTTTACCGCGAAGAGCATCCACGCATGGCGTGGATCTACTTGCGCGTCTGCCCTTCGCCGCGCACGACGAAGCGCTCGACGGTGAGCGCTTCCAGGCCCATCGGGCCATAGGCATGCAGGCGCGTGGTGGAAATGCCGATCTCGCTGCCCAGGCCGAGCTGGCCGCCGTCGGAAAAGCGCGAGGAGGCATTGACCATCAACACCGCCGAGCGCAGCGCGTTGACGAAGCGCTCTGCATTGCCGCTGTCTTCGGTGGCAATCACTTCGGTATGGTCGGAGGTGTAGCGGCGGATGTGGGCGATCGCCGCATCCAGATCGTCGACCACGCGTACCGCCAGCACCAGGTCGAGGAACTCGGCGGCGTAATCCTCGTCGGTGGCGGCGCGGCTGCCCGGCAACTGCGGCTGGGCACGCTCGTCCGCACGCAGTTGCACACCGCGCTCGCCCAGCGCCCGTGCCACGCGTGGCAGGAATGCATCGGCCACGTCGCCGTGCACCAGCAGCGTCTCCAGTGAATTGCAGGCGGCCGGGCGGCTGCACTTACCATCCACCAGCAGATCGATGGCCTTGTCCAGGTCTGCACTGGCGTCCACGAACAGATGGCAGACGCCCTTGTAGTGCTTGATCACCGGCACCCGCGCATGCTCGGCGACGAAACGGATCAGGCCTTCGCCGCCACGCGGAATGGCCAGGTCGATCAGCTCATGCAGCTGCAGCAGCTCCAGCATCGCTTCACGGCGCAGATCGGTCAGCACGGTCACCGCCGCCGGCGGTACGCCGTTGGCCTGCAAGGCACCGGCCAGCGCGTGGGCGATGGCGGTGTTGGAATGGATCGCCTCGGAACCGCCGCGCAGGATCACGCCATTGCCGGCCTTCAGGCACAGGGCGGCGGCTTCGGCGGTCACGTTCGGGCGTGCCTCGTAGATCATCGCGATCACGCCCAGCGGCACCCGCACCTTCTGCACGCGGATGCCGTTCGGGCGCACGTCGTCACGGGTCACCTGGCCGACCGGGTCCGGTAGCCCGGCCACTTCGCGCACGGCTTCGGCCATCGCGAACAGGCGCGACGGATCCAATGCCAGGCGATCGAGCATGGCAGTGCCCACGCCCTTCCCGCGCGCAGCGGCGAGGTCGCGCGCGTTACCGGCCAGGATCAGCCCGGCATTCACTTCCAGTGCCTGGGCCATCGCCAGCAGCAGGGAACGGCGCGCCGCACTATCGAGGCCGGCAACAACCAGGGCTGCGTCACGGCAGGCGCGCGCCTGCGTTTCGATTCCGCTCATCGGGGTGTCCTTCAATCCGGTCATGGCAGCACCAGGTCGTCGCGGTGAACAACGCTGCCGCCGTAGTTGTAGCCGAGCAGGGCCTGGATGTCGCGAGAATGGCGGCCGGCGATCCTGCGCACATCGTCGGCCGCGTACTGGCTGACGCCGCGGGCGACGCAGACACGGCCCTGCGGGGCGTTCCAGCACACCTGCACCATGTCGCCGCGACGGAACGCACCCTCTGCACCGGTGATGCCACCGGGCAGCAGCGAAGCGCCCTTCTCGCGCATCGCCTGTGCCGCACCGGCATCGATGATGATCGCGCCCTCGGCCAGCGGCGCATGCCTCAACCAGTGCTTGCGGGCCGCCTCGCGGCTGCGCGCGGCGTGGATGCGGGTGCCATACAGGCGATCCTGCGCCAGTGCACGCACCACGTCACCGCTGCGGCCATTGAACAGGTAAGTCTCGATGCCGAGCCGGCCGGCTTTCGCCGCTGCCTCCAGCTTGGTGCGCATGCCACCGGTGCCGGCACGCGACCCGGCGCCACCGGCCATGGCCAGCACCGCCTCATCCAGTTCGGGCACGTCGTGCAGCGGCCGTGCGTCGGCGGCCGTGCGCGGGTCGGCGCTGTACAGGCCATCGATGTCGGTGGCGATGAACAGTGCATCGGCATCGACCAGCGCGGCGACCGTGGCAGCCAGATTGTCGTTGTCCCCGAGCTTGAGTTCGTCCACCGACACGGTGTCGTTCTCGTTGACCACCGGCAGTGCACCCAGCCGCAACAGTTCGCTGAGCGTGGCACGTGCGTTGAGGTAGCGACGGCGGTTGCGCAGGTCGTCGTGGGTCAACAGCACCTGCGCCACCGGGCGTTCGAAGAAGCGCTGCCAGAGCCCGATCAGCTGGGCCTGGCCAAGCGCGGCCAACGCCTGCCGCGCCGCCATCGCCGCGCCGGGTTCATCAGCACGCGGCAGGATCGCGCGCCCCGCCGCAACCGCGCCGGACGACACGATCACCACCTCGCGCCCGGCCAGCACGTTGGCCGAAACGAACTGGGCCAGGCCCAGCGCGTGGCGTGGCGACAGGCCGCCGCCATCGGCGGCCAGCAGGCTGCTGCCGACTTTCAGCACCGCGCGCCGCCAGGGCGGCAACGCCTGTTCCGGGAACGGCGAGGCAACGGCGGCGGCGTGCAGGGTCATCGGTCAGGGCCTCAGCGGGTAGTCCATTCGTGCACGGTCAGGTCAGAGGCCTGCATCGTCACCAGCGGATCGGTGGCGACGATGGCCTGCGCCTGCGCCAGGCTCTCGACATTGCACAGCACATAGGCGCCACCGCTGCCATCGGCGAAGCCGCCGGTCAGCTGCAGCTTGCCCTGCGCCTGCAGCGCATCGAGGAAGTCACGGTGCGGCTGCACGGCGGCGGCGTTGAAATCGGGCCGGCGCATGGCCAGTACCAGGTAGACGGTGCCCGCCATCAGGCCAGCGCCTGCCAGCGCGCGCGCAGCTCATCCAGGCGCAGGTCGGCGGCCGAGCCCGGCGACACGCGTGCGGCCAGGCTGCCTTCCGGCGTACGGCCCTGCCCCGCACTGTCGGCGCCTGCCGCCGCGGCCTTGTAGGCTTCGCGGAACGGCACGCCGGCCACCGCCGCTTCCACCGCCACATCGGTGGCGTACATGCCCGAGTCGATCGCCGCGCGAACCTTGTCGTCGCGCCATTCCAGGTTGGCCAGCAGCGCCGGCAGCAGTTCCAGCGCGGACAGGCCGCGGCCGAAGCCATGGAAGATGGCGCCCTTGGACGACTGCAGGTCGCGGTGATAGCCCGACGGCAGCGACAGCAGCTGCTCGATCTCGGTACGCGCGGCGGCGACGCTGGCGTGGGTCGCGCGCATCAGCTCGATCACGTCCGGATTGCGCTTGTTGGGCATGATCGAACTGCCGGTGGTGTACTGCGCCGGCAATGCGACGAAGCCGAATTCGGCGCTGGTGAACAGCGACAGGTCCCAGGCGATGCGGCGCAGGTCCAGCGTGGCGCCGCCCAGCGCTTCCAGCGCGGCCAGTTCGAACTTGCCGCGCGACAGCTGCGCGTAGATCGGCGAGATCTGCATGCGCGCAAAGCCGAGCGCGGCGGTGGTGTGTTCACGGTCCAGCGGCAGGTTCACGCCGTAGCCGGCAGCGGTGCCAAGCGGATTGGCATCCACCAGCGCATGCGTGTCGCGGGCGCGGATGGCGTTGTCGATGAAGGCCTCGGCCCAGCCGGCCCACCACATGCCGGCCGAGGACACCACGGCACGCTGGATGTGGGTGTAGCCGGGGATCGGCAGATCCTTCTCGGCCTGGGCACGGTCCAGCGCGACCTTGGCCACTTCGGCGCTGAGCTGGGCCACGCGCTGCAGCTTCTCCTTCAGCCACAGCCGGGTGGCGACCAGGATCTGGTCATTGCGGCTGCGGCCGGTGTGGATCTTGCGGCCCGCGTCGCCAAGGCGTTCGGTCAGCCGTGCTTCGATTGCCGAGTGACCGTCTTCATACTGCGTGTCCAGCACGAAACGGCCGTCGCCGAAGTCCTGCGCCAGCACCTCCAGTTCGCGCAGCAGGCCGGCCAGTTCGTCGGTGCTGAGGATGCCGATGTGCTGCAGGCCCTGCGCATGCGCGGCGCTGGCGGCGATGTCGTGCAGGAAGAACTCGCGGTCGAGGATCACGTCGTCGCCGGCGAGGAAGGTCTGGATCTGGGCGTCGACGGCGACGCCGGGCTTCTGCCAAAGAAGGTCTGCCATGGGGGCTCCGGAATGCGTGTTCAGTGCGGGATCGACGTCAGTTCGTCGATGCCCAGCGCGAGGTTGAGGTTCTGCATGGCCTGGGTAGCCGCGCCCTTCAGCAGGTTGTCCAGGGTCGCAACCACGACCACCCGCTTGCCGCCCGGGGCCAGGGTGAAGCCACCGACCTGGGCGCCATGACGACCGGCAATGCGGCTGACCCACGGCGCTTCATCCACCACTTCGATCAGCGGCTCGCCCGCATAGGCCTGCTGGAAGCGCTCGACGATCTGCTCGCGGGTCTGCACGCGGTTCAACCACAGGTTGGCGGTGAGCGTGATGCCACGGAAATGCGGCGCGACGTGCGGCATGAACTCGACAGCCACGCCCAGCTGTACCGACACCTCGCGCTCGTGCACGTGATTGGTCAGCGCATACGGCATCAGGTTGTCGGCCAGCAGCTCGACGTTGTTCTTGTCCGACGGCGTGGTACCGGCACCGGAGTAACCGGAGACGCCGAAGCACTGCGGCGGGCCGGCCAGCAGGTCCAGCAGCGGGTGCACCGCCAGCTGCATCGCGGTGGCATAGCAGCCCGGGTTGCTGATGTGCTTCTGGCCGTTGTAGCGGTTGCGGGTCAGCTCCGGCAGACCGTAGTACCAGCTGTTGTCGAAGCGGTAATCGGCCGAGAGATCGACGATGACGGTCTCCGGCCTGGCCGCTTCCAGCGCAGCCACGAACGGTGCGGCCAGGCCATTGGGCAGGGCCAGGATCACCGCGTCCACGCCCTTGGCGGCCACCGCGTCAGCATCCAGGCTCTCGTACTGCAGATCGCCCTGGAACTCCGGGTGATGGTCCGACAGGCGCTGCCCGGCGCGCTCGCGCGAGGACACGAAGGCCAGTTTCAGGCGCGGGTGTGCGGCCACCAGCTTGATCAGCTCGGCGCCGGTATGGCCGCGGGCACCGACGATGCCCAGGGTGAAAGTCGAATCGTTCATGCGTGACGGTCCAGGCGGTACTGCAGGTGGCGCTTCACGCCCTGCCATTCCGCGTCGATGATGGAGAAGATGACGGTATCGCGCGGCGTGCCATCGGCATGCCGCTTGTGGTTGCGCAGCACGCCATCCTGCTTGGCGCCGAGGCGGGCGATGGCGGTGCGCGAGGTGGCGTTGAACCAGCTGGTTTCCAGCACCACGCTGATGCAGCCCAGCACTTCGAAGGCGTGCTGCAGCAGCAACAGCTTGGCTTCGGTATTGGCGCCGGTGCGCTGCGCGCGCGGCGTGTACCAGGTGTAGCCGAGACTGAGCTTGGGCACGCTGGCGTCCATGTCGTAGAAACGGGTGCTGCCGATGATGTCACCGGCGGCATCGCGGATCACGAACGGCAGCCCCTTGCCTTCGGCCTGCGCCTGCAGTGCGGCCTGCACATAGGCCTCGGCCTGCTCCGGCGACGGCACCTGGGTGTACCAGAGCTGGTCGAGGCCGCTGCCTTCCAGCGCGGCACGCAGGCCGGGGACGTGCTCAAGCTGCAGCGGCTGCAGCAGTACGTGCTGCCCGCGCAGTGTGGGGACCGTGTTCCAGGCGTCCGGGTTGTTCATCGCTCAGCCCTGCAGGCTCGGGGTGCGCTGGGCACAGTGATCGACATAGGTCTTGATGCGATCGATGCCATCGGCGCCGAACCAGAACACCTTCCAGTGATCCTGCTTGTAGCAGCCGTCCGACTCAGCGTAGTAGAAATGGTTGATCGGATTGCCGTGGCGCGAGCGCCAGAACAGCTGCGGCGTTTCTTCCAGCATCACGTTCCAGACCGCGCGGCCCAGGCCTTCGCCCTGCGCATCGTCGAGCACGGCGAACTTGTCCAGGTACACGCCTTCGGCTTCATCGGTGAGGATGACCGCAGTACGGTAGTTCTCGCTGACGTAGGCGCGCAGCAGCCTGGTCTTCTCGAAATAGTCTGGCACCAGGGTGCGGCCGAAGCTGGATTCGATCAGCTGCTTCAGGCGCGGCAGGTCCAGTTGCTCCCATGCGGTGGCGCGCAGCACCTTCTCGCCCTTGCGCACCAGCGTGCCCGAGCCCTTGTGGGTGAACAGTTCCTTGGCCAGGTCGGCCGGACGGGTGATCGACACCGACGACTCCAGCGGCAGGCGGTCGAGCAGATCCTTGATCTGTTCGATCTTCACCTTCATGCCACCGTGGATCCATGGCTGCGCGATCAGGTGGTCGTACTCGGTGGACAGGTTGATCGAATCGATCACGTTGCCGGCCTCGTCCAGCAGGCCGCCGGTACCGGTCAGGAAGATGATCTTGTACGGCTGCAGCTCCTGCACCAGCTCGTTGGCGGCGAAATCGGCATTGACGTTGAGGATCTGGCCACCGGCGGTCTCGCCCAGGCTGGTGATGACCGGAATCGAGCCGGCACGCAGGCTGGCTTCGATCGGCGCCAGGTTGACCTTCTTCACCTCGCCGACCAGGCCGTAGGTGTCCACGTCCAGGTATTCGGCCTCGAACACGCCACCGGTGATCGAGGTGGCGCGCGCGCCGTTCTGTTGAAGAGCTTCGACCAGGCGCAGATTGGACTGCTGGAACACCCGGCGCACGATCGCCAGCGCTTCCGGCGAGGTCACGCGCAGACCGTTGACGGTCTGCTTCTCGATGCCGGCGGCAGACAGCTCGGCATCCAGCTGCGGGCCAGCGCCGTGCAGCACGATCGGGGTCAGCCCGACTTCCTGCAGGAACGACAGCGAGGAGGTCAGCGCGTCGAGATCATCGCGCAGCACCGCGCCGCCGACCTTGACCACGGCGAAGCGCTTGGCATCCAGCTGCGAAAAGCGCTTGAGGTACTGGCTGATCTCCTTCGCGCTGGCCATGCTGGAAAGCAGGCGCACGATGGTCTGGCGGGTCTGGCGGTGAGGCTGGAGGGCAGGAGACATTTCGGTTTCGTCGGAAAGGGAAGAATCAGGCGCCGGCGGCGATGATGCGGTGCACGGCGTCGGTGTAGCGCTGCAGCTGGTCCAGCGTCACGAACTCATCGGCGGTGTGGGCCTGGGCGATGTCACCCGGGCCAAACACCAGGGTGGTGTAACCGGCGGCGGAGAACAGCGAGGCCTCGGTCCAGAAGTCCACCGCGTTGCCGATCGGCAGTTCCAGCGCATCGGCCACGTCGCGTGCCAGCAGGCGGCGGTTCTCGGCCTCGGCGATGTCACCGGCCGGCAGGCTGGGGCCACGGAAGGTTTCGGTGAACAGTGCGGCTTGCGGTTCGGCGAAGCCGGCAAAGGTCGCCAGCAGGCCGTCGATATCCATCGACGGCAGCGGACGGAAACCGAACCGCACTTCAGCGGCTGGCGCAATCATGTTGGCCTTGATCCCGCCCTCGACACGGCCGATGTTGAAGCGCAGGCCGGTCAGCCCGCCGAAGCGGGCCGAGGCCAGCGATTCCACATGGTCCAGCGCGCGGTTGCCCCAACGCATGGCCTGGTGCAATGCACTTGCGGCCGCATCCTGCTTGCCCGAGGCATGGCCGGCACGGCCGGCGAACTGCATCAGCACCGAGCTGATGCCACGGTGCGCCAGCACCGCCTCGCTCATGGTCGGCTCGGCCACCAGCACCGCTTCATAGGGCAGGCCACGGGCCAGGAACGCAGCGATGCAGCGCGGGTCGTTGGCTTCCTCGTCGCTGGAGAACAGGAACGCCGCATCGCCCTCGCTGGCGTTGGCCGCGGCCACCAGCGCAGCAGCCGAGCCCTTGATGTCACACACGCCCAGGCCGACCACGCGGTCGTCCAGCCGCCGCATCACATGGGGGTCGGCACTCCAGTGCGGCGAGTCCGGCACGGTATCCAGATGCACGTTGAACAGGTACTTCGGCGTCCCGCGCACGGCGTACAGGCTGACCGCGCCCGCGCCGTGGTCGATCACCTCGACGTTGAAGCCGGGCAGGTTCGCGCGCAGGTAATCGAAGATGCCACCGGTGGTGATCGCACGCGGCGGGTTGCGGGTGTCGAAGGACACCAGGGCCTGCAGGTGATCGAGCGTCTGTTCAAGCATGAATCAACAATCCTGGTAGTGGGGGGCGGGGG
>NZ_JASJSU010000041.1:0-10628 GCF_030237045.1 Stenotrophomonas maltophilia group sp. Smal17 | reverse complement strand
GGCCAGCGGCCGGCACTACCGTCACAGGTCAACCGCGATTGACCTGCGCATAGACAGTGGAACTCATGCCGAACAGCTTGATGAAGCCTTCAGCCTCTTCCACGCCCCAGTCGGCCGACTGCGCGTAGGTGGCACCCTTGGTGTTGAGCAGGTGCGGCGACTTCACCGCCACCGCATCGACGCGGCCGCCACGGGTCTCCAGCACCACTTCACCGTTGACCTTGGCCTGCGAGGACTTCAGGAAGGCTTCGATGTCGGTCTTCAGCGGGTCGTGGTAGAAGCCTTCGTACACCAGCTCCACCCACTTGCGCGCCACGTCCGGCTTGAAGCGGTTCTGCTGCTTGGTCAGCACGGCGTCTTCCAGCGCGCGGTGCGCGGCCAGCAGCGAGACCAGGCCCGGCGCCTCGAACACGATGCGGCCCTTCAGGCCGATCACGGTATCGCCGGTGTAGACGCCGCGGCCGACGCCATACGGGGCGAACAGCTTGTTGAGCTGGGCCAGGATCTGGTCGCCCGGCAGCGCCTTGCCGTTCAGTTCGACCGCTTCGCCTTCGACGAACTTCAGGGTCACGGTCAGCGCCTGTTCCGGCCATTCGCTGCGCGGCGAGCACCAGCCACGCGCGCCTTCGCCCGGGGCTTCCCAGCGATCGATCTCGCCACCGGACATGGTCACGCCCAGCAGGTTCTCGTTGATGGTGTAGGCCTGCTGCTTGGCGCGCACGCCGAAGCCGCGTTCCTCCAGGTACTTCTGTTCGTAGGCACGGGTCTGGGTGTGTTCCTTCTGGATCTCGCGGATCGGCGCGATGATCTGGTAGTCACCCAGCGCCTTCACCGCCAGGTCGAAGCGGACCTGGTCATTGCCCATGCCGGTGCAGCCGTGGGCGATGATGTTGGTGCCCAGTTCAGCAGCACGCTTCAGCGCGGCATCGACGATCAGGTAGCGGTCCGAGACCAGCAGCGGGTACTGGCCCTGGTAGCCTTCGCCGGCCCACACGAACGGCTTGACGAAGCCTTCCCAGATGGCCGGGCCACCGTTGACGGTGACGTGGCTGGTCACGCCCAGCTCGGCGGCGCGCTTCTCGATGAAATCGCGCTCTTCATCATCGACGCCGCCGGTGTCGGCGAACACGGTGTGCACGTTGTAGCCGCGCTCCTGCAGGTACGGCACGCAGAAGCTGGTATCGAGGCCGCCGGAGAAGGCGAGAACGACGTCTTTGTTGCTCATGGGGGTCAGGTCCACTTGGTGATGAGATTTCGGTAGAGCCGACCGCTGGTCGGCTGAAATGTTGGATGCGCCGCTGCGGGAGCAGCCGACCAACGGTCGGCTCTACCCCTTGTTTGACTCAGCGCCCGGCAACCGCGGCCATGATCGCCTTCTGCACATGCAGGCGGTTCTCGGCTTCGTTGATGGCGATGCACTGCGGCGAATCCATCACCGCGTCGGTGGCCTTCACGTTGCGGCGCAGCGGCAGGCAGTGGCTGAACACACCGTTGTTGGTCAGCGCCATCTTCCGCTCGTCGACGATGAAGTGCTTGAACTGGTCGCGGATCGGCTTTTCCGGTTCCCAGTTGCCGAAGAACGGCAGCGCGCCCCAGCTCTTGGCGTACACCACGTCGGCACCGGCGTAGGCGCTGTCGATGTCATGGCTGATCTTCAGCGAACCACCGCTCTCGGCCACGTTCTGCTCGGCCCAGCCCATGTAGCGCTCGTCGAGGATGTAGTCTGCGGTCGGGCACAGCAGGGTCACGTCCATGCCCATGCGGGTGGCGATGGTCAGCGCCGAATTGGCCACGGCGGTGTTCAGCGGCTTGGGGTGGTAGGTCCAGGTCAGCACGTACTTCTTGCCACGCAGGTCCTGGGTGCCGAAGTGCTCCTGCAGGGCCATCACGTGGGCCAGTTCCTGGCACGGGTGGGTGATGGTCTCCATGTTGATGACCGGCACCGGCGAGTACTTGGCGAAGCTGTTGAGGACGATGTCCTGGCGGTCGTAGGCCCAGTCCTGGAACTTCGGGAACGCACGCACGGCGATGATGTCGCAGTAACGGCCCAGCACCTTGGCCACTTCCGCGATGTGCTCTTCCGTATCGCCGTCCATCACCGTACCGAGGTTGAACTCGATCGGCCACGCATCCTTGCCCGGCTGCAGCACCACTGCGTGCGCGCCGAGCTGGAACGCGCCCAGTTCGAAGCTGGTGCGGGTGCGCATGGACGGGTTGAAGAACACCAGCGCGATCGACTTGCCCTTGAGCTGGTCGCCGAGCTTGTTGCGCTTGAACAGCGCGGCCTGGGTCAGCAGCGCGTCGAGCTCGCTGCGGCTCCAGTCCTGGGTGTTCAGGAAGTGCTTGGGGGACATCATCTTTCCTTGCGTGGCGGCGCCGGGTTCGACGCGGTGGAAGGGAAAAGCAGGAACCAAAGGTGGAACGAAAAGGTTGCAGTTGCAGCTTTCAGAACGCAGAAACGAAAAAACCCAGCCGGGCGGCTGGGTTTTTTTCGGACGAACAGCAAAAAGCTCCGGTTACCCAGCGAGGATGTGGGGTTCCGGTCGACGCGCACGCGAGGTCATGCCCGACGCCTGTCGGGCTGCGCTGCTGTCGTGCTGGAAGTCGGTGAGCTTCATGGTCATCCATCTTTGCATGCGGCCGGGGCCGGCGCAAGGGGCCGGGGTCGCAGAATCAGGGATTGCTGGCGGTGCCCTGCTCGGGGCCGACCCACGGGGTGATCGACACCCGGATCTTGAGCCGGTTGCCGGGGTCTTCCGGCAGCCGCGAGCGGTACTTGGTGCCCTTGTAGACGTAGTCCACGTCGTAGGCGATGGGCCGGCGGAATTCACGCCCCACCGGCACGATGCGGCAGTCGCGGGTCAGCATCGGCCCATTGTTGGCCGGCGCCGGGGCCGGCGTCTCGGCGGCAACCTCTTCGGACGCCTCTTCATCGCTGCGCTTGAACATCGAGCGCACCGAGTCCCAGAAGCGGCTGATCCGGCCCTTGTCCTCGACCGGCTCCTCGCCGGTCACGTTGACCGGGGCCAGGGTCCGGGTCGAGACCGGCTCGCAGTGCTCCTCGGTGCGGGTCGCGCGCAGGGTCTGGAACACCGGCTCGACGTTCAGCACCTGGGCATAGTCGAACTTCACGTTCTCCACGATCACCACCCGGTTGCGGGGCTCGGCCTCCTGCGCCAGCACCACGGCGGGCAGCGCCGACAGGCAGGCCAGGGTCAGCAACGCGGTGGATTTCATTGGCGATGGGAGCAAGGACACGGCAATAGTGTAGGCAGTGACGAGCGCAAGGGGCTGAACATTACCCGTCCACGCCGCTCCTGCCCACCCCACCTTGGGAGAACCCGCGTCCAGCGGTGGCAGCCAGTGCCCCCAAAGGGGCCGACACGTTCTAAAATCGCAGGCTTGTCCCCCAGCCACAGCCCCATGACCCTGCGCCTGCACAACAACCTGACTCGCCAGCTCGAACCGTTCACCCCGCTCGATCCGGCCTGTCCGACCCTGTATGTGTGCGGCCCGACGGTCTACAACTACGTGCACATCGGCAACGCCCGTGGCCCGGTGGTGTTCGGGGTGCTGGCCGACCTGCTGCGGCGGCGTTTCGGCGCACTGCGCTACGCCCGCAACATCACCGACGTCGACGACAAGATCAACACCGCCGCGCGCGAACAGGGGGTGCCGATCAGCACCATCACCGACCGCTTCGCCGCCGCCTACCGTGAAGACATGGCCGCGCTGGGCGTGGTGCCGCCGGACATCGAGCCGGAAGTGACCGCGCACATGCCGCAGATCATCACCATGATCGAGCAGCTGATCGCCAGCGGCCATGCCTACGCCGCAGAGGGCCACGTCCTGTTCGCGGTGGCCAGCTTCAACGGCTACGGCAAGCTCTCGCGCCGTGACCCGGAAGAGATGCTGGCCGGTGCCCGCGTCGACGTGGCCCCGTACAAGCGCGACCCCGGCGACTTCGTGCTCTGGAAGCCGTCCAGCGACGACCTGCCCGGCTGGGAATCGCCGTGGGGCCGCGGGCGCCCGGGCTGGCACATCGAATGCTCGGCGATGGCCGCCGCGCACCTGGGCGAGACCATCGACATCCACGCCGGCGGCGTCGACCTGCAGTTCCCGCATCACGAGAACGAGATCGCACAGAGCGAGTGCGCCCATGGTGGCAAGATCTTCGCCCGCTTCTGGCTGCACAACGGCATGCTCAACTTCGGCGGCGCCAAGATGAGCAAATCGCTGGGCAACATCGAGCGCGTGCACGACCTGGTGCGCCAGCATCCGCCGGAGGCGCTGCGCCTGGCCCTGCTGTCGGCCCACTACCGGCAGCCGCTGGACTGGTCCGATGGCCTGATCGAGCAGTCGGTGCGCACCCTGGACCGCCTGTACGGCACCCTGCGCGAGCTGGCGTCGATCGAGGCCAGCGCGGTGATCCCGGCCACGGTCGAGGCAACCCTGGATGACGACCTGAACACACCGCAGGCGCTGGCTGAAGTGGCCCGCATCGCGGCCGACGCTCGCCGGGCCACCGATCCGGCCGAACAGGCACGCCTGAAGGGCGAACTGCTTGGCGCCGGCCTGGCGCTGGGCCTGCTGCAGGCCGATCCGGCGCAGTGGTTCGGTACCGCCGCCGGCGCTGACGGTGACGATGCGCGCATCCAGGGCTTGATCGACGAGCGCGCCGCGGCCAAGCAGGCGCGCGACTTCGCCCGCTCCGATGCCATCCGCGACCAGCTGGCCGCCGAAGGCATCGTGCTCGAAGACACCCCGCAGGGCGTGCGCTGGTCGCGCAAGCGCGGCTGACCTGCCCTGCCCCGTGGCCGGTCTGCCGGCCACGCCCCCACTGTAGAGACTGTCGTGACCGATTCCCCGTTCCCGCTTGAACCCACCGCCGCCGAGGCCCAGACCGCCATCGCCGAGGAATTCGGCTTCTTCGGCGACTGGTCCGAGCGCTACCAGTACCTGATCGACCTCGGCCGCAAGCTGCCGGCCTTCCCGGAGGAATGGAAGACCGAGGAGCACCGCCTGCTCGGCTGCCAGTCGATGGTCTGGATCGTGCCGGAAGGCAACGCACAGTCGCTGCGCTTCCACGCCATCAGTGACTCGGCCATCGTCTCCGGCCTGATCTTCCTGGCCCTGCGCGTGTATTCCGGGCGCTCCGCGCAGGAGATCCTGGACACCGAACCGAGCTACATCCAGGACATCGGCCTGGCCCGCCACCTCTCGCCCACCCGCAGCAACGGCGTGGCGGCGATGCTGGCCTTCATCCGCGAGACCGCGCAGGCCCAGCTGCAGCGCGATCCGTCGTGAGCGAACCTGCCACGGCCGAAGACACCGCGCTGGGGCTGCTGTCCCGGCCCGGTTTCGCCAGGCTGCTGGCATACCGCATCTTCGCGATGCTGTCCTACCAGGTGGTCGCGGTCACCGTCGGCTGGCATATCTACGAAGTCACCCGCAATCCGTTCTCGCTGGGCCTGGTCGGCCTGGCCGAGGTACTGCCATTCTTCTGCGTGGCGCCGTTCGCCGGTTACCTCGTTGACCATCTGCCGCGGCGCCGGCTGGGCATGGTCGCCTGCTCCGGGCTGATCGCCACCGCGCTGGTGCTGACCAGCGTGGCCAAGGGCTGGCTGCCCTTTGAGGGCGTGTGGCCGATCTATGCGGCCATCGCACTGACCGGCATGGTGCGCGCCTTCCTGTCGCCGATCTACAACGCCTTGTTTGCCCGCGTGCTGGCCCGCGACCAGTTCGCGCGTGGCGCCGGCCTCGGTGCCGTGGTGTTCCAGGCCGGCATGGTGGCCGGTCCGGCACTGGGTGGCGTGCTGGTCGGCTTCGGGGGCAAGGGCCTGTCCTATGCGGTGGCCACGGTCTTCGCGCTGGTGGCGATGGGGTGCCTGGCCACGTTGAAGGTGGAAGAACCGGTGCACACCGGCCCGGCCGCACCGATCTTCAGGAGCATCGCCGAAGGCGCGCGCTTCGTGGTGGGCAACCGGATCATGGTCGGCGCGATGGCGCTGGACATGTTCTCGGTGCTGCTGGGTGGCGTGGTGGCGATGCTGCCGGCGTTTCTGCACGAGATCCTGCACCACGGTCCGGAAGGGCTGGGCATCCTGCGCGCGATGCCGGCGCTGGGTTCGGTGTGCGTGGGGCTGTGGCTGGCCCGGCACCCACTGCACCGCAATGCCGGCCGCGTACTGCTGTTCGCGGTGGCCGGTTTCGGCCTGTGCGTGATCGGCTTCGGGCTGTCGCAGCACTTCTGGTTGTCGGCGCTGATCCTGCTGTTCTACGGGGCGTTCGACGGCGTGTCGGTGGTGATCCGCTCGACCATCCTGCAGCTGGCCACGCCGGAGGAAATGCGCGGGCGGGTGTCGTCGATCAACGGCATCTTCATCAGCTCGTCCAACGAACTGGGCGCGTTCTACGCCGGCACGATGGCCCGGCTGCTGGGCCTGGTGCCGGCGGTGGTGCTGGGTGGGTTCGCGGTACTGAGCGTGGCCGGGATCACCGCGTGGAAGAACCCGACATTGCGGAAGTTGAATCTTCGCGACCTGCAATAGCTGTTCTGTAGAGTCGAGCCATGCTCGACTCTACAAAAGGCAGGAAGCCCAACAAAAAACCCGGCCGAGGCCGGGTTTTCTGCATGACCAGACAACGGCCGGGAATCAGTCGCCCTGCTGCTTCTGCAGGTGCTCCCAACGCTCCTGGGCGTCGATGGTGCGCTCGGCGGTCAGGCGCGCTTCCAGGCGCTCCAGGCCGATCTCTTCACCGGTATCCACGCAGTAGCCATAGTCGCCGGCTTCCAGGCGCTTGAGGGTGCTGTCGATCTTGCCGATCAGCTTGCGGTAGCGGTCGCGGGTACGCAGTTCCAGCGAGTTCTCGGTCTCGCGGGTCGCGCGCTCGGCTTCATCGCCGATGTCACGCACTTCCTCGCGCAGGTTCTCGATGGTCTGCTTGGACTCTTCCACCAGGTCCGCACGCCAGTTCTGCAGGCGCTGGCGGAAATACTCCTGCTGCAGCGGGCTCATGTACTCCTCTTCCGAGGACGGCTTGTAGCCAGCCGGCAGGATCGGGCGGCCGGTGGCCTCGTCGGTCTTGTACTCGACCACCTTGTACTTGCTGCGCGGGGCCGGTGCAGCCGAGCGGGCGGCGACGGCCACGGCAACCTTGCCGACAGGGCGCGACACGGTCTTCGGGGCGGAATCGGATTTCACGGCGGTTTTGGCAGGCGATTTCGAAACGGGCACGGGATTCTTGGATTGCGGGGCCTTCGAAGCAACAGGTGCGGCGGCCGGGGCCGGCTTGGGGGCCGGTTGGGCTGCTGCCACTGCCGCGGTCTTGGCCGGGACAGGCTTGGCCGGGGCCGGCTTGGCAGCCGGCTTCGGTGCGGACTTCACTACTGGGGCCGGGCTCGGCTTGACGGCCGGCGCAGCAACATTCTTGGTGACCTTCTTTACAGCGGCAGGCGTGGCCGCCGGTTTAGCCGCAGCCACCTTCTTCGCTGCAGGCTTGGCGACCGGCTTGGCCGCAGCCTTCTTCACCACCGCCTTCGGCGCCGGCTTGGCTGCTGCCTTCTTCGCTACCGGCTTGGCTGCGGCCTTCTTGACCGGCGCAGCCTTGCTGGCAGCCTTCTTCACCACCGGCGCCTTCTTGCTGGCAGCGGCAGGTTTGGCCTTGGCGGGCGCGGCGGCCTTCTTCGCCACCGGCTTGGTTGCCTTGACCGGCGTTTTCTTTGCGGTGGCCTTCCTGGCCGCCGGTTGCGAGGACGCTGCCTTGGTCGCCGGCTTGCTGGCCGGTTTCTTGGCAACGGGCTTTGCCGCCAACTTCTTCACAACAGGCTTGGCGGTTTTCTTGGCGGCCGTTGCGGCCTTCTTTGCAGTTTTTTTAGCAGCCACGAAACGCTCTTCCTTGGATTCCCCGGGGCCCGGGAAAGCGGGCCTTTATAGCCTACCCGACCCGCAGCAGCAACCTCAGCGGCCCTGCTCCATTCAGTCCTGGAGCCAAGCCAGCCAAGGGGCGGTCCGACGAACACGGACCGCCTCGCGCGGTACGGAACCTGGCCAGCACCCGAAGGTGCTGGTACCGGTCGCAGGCCATCGGCGACATGCGACCAACGGCCCATCCTGCACAAATGCGGCCTTCATGCCAACTGGCATAAGATGACTGGGTGATCTCGCGCCTGCTCATCGCCCTGCTGCGCTTCTACAAGCGCTTCATCAGCCCCTTGCTGGGGCCACGCTGCCGTTTCGTGCCGAGCTGTTCTGAATACGCGATGGAAGCCATCTCGCGGCACGGACCGCTGCGCGGCAGCTGGCTGGCTGCGCGCCGCCTGGGACGCTGCCACCCGTTCCATCCCGGCGGCTTCGACCCCGTGCCCGACTCTCCCAACGCCCCCTCTTGCCGTTGCACAGGAAAACACTGACATGTCCTCCACCCTCATCACCAACGCCCGCATGGTCAACGAAGGCCGCACCTTCGACGGCGACCTGCGCATCGAGAACGGCCGCATCGCGCAGATCGGCAGCGGGTTGACGCCGCGCGACGGCGAGCAGGTGGTGGACGCGGCCGGGCGCTGGCTGCTGCCCGGCATGATCGATGACCAGGTGCACTTCCGCGAACCGGGCCTGACCCACAAGGGCGACATCGCCAGCGAATCGGCTGCCGCCGTCGCCGGTGGCCTGACCAGCTTCATGGACATGCCCAACACCAATCCGCCGACCCTGGATTCGACCATCCTCGAAGCCAAGTACGAACTGGCGCGCGGCCGCGCGTGGGCCAACTACGGCTTCTACCACGGCGCCAGCAATGACAACCTGGAAGCGATCCGTGCGCTGGACCCGAAGAAGGCGCCCGGCGTGAAGGTGTTCATGGGCGCTTCGACCGGCAACATGCTGGTGGACAACCCGGAAACGCTGGACGCGATCTTCCGCGAATGCCCGACCCCGATCATCACGCACTGCGAAGACACGCCGATGATCGATGCCAACCTGAAGGCCTTCCAGGAAAAGTACGGCGACGCACTGACCCCGGACATGCACCCGGACATCCGCTCGCGCGAAGCCTGCATCAAGTCGACCCGGCTGGCGATGTCGCTGGCACGCAAGCACGGCACCCGCCTGCACGTGCTGCACATCTCCACCGCGGACGAGCTGGCGCTGTTCGAGAAGGGCCCGCTGATCCGCGCCGACGGCAGCCGCAAGCAGATCACCGCCGAAACCTGCGTGCACTTCCTGCACTTCGCACGCCCGGACTATGCGACCAAAGGCAACCTGATCAAGTGCAATCCGGCAATCAAGGAAGTGTCCGACCGCGAGGCGATCACCGCCGCGCTGGCCGATGACGTGCTGGACGTGCTGGCCACCGACCACGCCCCGCATACCTGGGAAGAGAAGCAGAAGCCCTATGCGCAGGCGCCGTCGGGCCTGCCGCTGGTGCAGTACGCGCTGGTAGCCGCGCTGGAGCGCGTGCACGAAGGCAAGCTGACCCGCGAGCAGGTGGTGCAGAAGTTCGCCCACGCCCCGGCACAGCTGTTCGATGTCGAGGAGCGCGGCTTCCTGCGCGAGGGCTACTTCGCCGACCTGGTGCTGGTCGAGGACGTGCCGTTCACCGTCAAGCGCGAGGACGTGCTGTCCAAGTGCGGCTGGTCGCCGTTCGAAGGCACCACCTTCCGTTCGCGCATTGCCTCCACCTGGGTCAACGGCCAGCAGGTGTGGGACGGCAGCAAGCTGGTGGGCGAGCCCGCCGGCCAGCGCATGACCTACGACCGCTGATGCGCCCGGCACTGATGATCGGGGCGCTGCTGCTGGCCGCGCCCCTGTTTTCTGCACCCCCGGCGCAGGCACAGGATGGCATCGGCAGCCTGATCGACAGCCGCGTGGTGTTTCCGGCCAGCGCGTCGCAGGGCGCGCTGGTGATCGGCAAGGTGCCCGCCGGCAGCCGCGTGCAGTACGCCGGCCGGCAGTTGCGGGTGAGCGGCTATGGCAGCGTGGTGTTCGGTATCGGCCGCGACGAGAAGGGCCCGCTGCGCGTGCAGGTGCAGCGCCCCGATGGTGGCAGCGAGACCGCGACCATCGCGGTGACGCCACGCGACTGGCCCACCGAACGGGTCAACGGCGTGCCGCCGAAGACGGTCAACCCGCCACCGGCGATTGCCGAGCGGATCAAGCGCGAACAGGCGCAGGTGACTGCCGCGCGTGCCCGCGATGACGACCGCACCGACTTCACCCAGACCTTCATCTGGCCGGTGCAGGGCCGCATCAGCGGCCGCTTCGGCAATGCGCGCGTGTACAACGGGCAGCCCGGTGCAGGTCATTCCGGCATGGACATCGCGGTGCCGACCGGCACGCCGGTGAAGGCGCCGGCCGCCGGCATCGTCACCTTCGCCGGTCCGGACCTGTACCTGACCGGTGGCACGCTGCTGCTCGACCACGGCTTCGGGGTCAGCTCCAACTTCCTGCACCTGTCGCGCATCGACGTGAAGGTCGGTGACCGTGTCGAACAGGGCCAGGTGATCGCCGCCGTCGGCGCCACCGGCCGTGCCACCGGCCCGCACCTGCACTGGGGCATGAACTGGTTCGATACCCGCATCGATCCGTTGCTGGTGCTGGAACGGAAGTAGCGGTAGTGGGGGGGGCGCG
>NZ_JASJSU010000040.1:0-41713 GCF_030237045.1 Stenotrophomonas maltophilia group sp. Smal17 | reverse complement strand
CGCCGCGCCGACGAAGAACGGAATGCGCCAACCCCAGCTGTCCAGCTGCGCAGGTGCCAGCAGCGCCACCGTCGCCGCCGAGATCGCCACCGCCAGCAGCGCACCGACTTCACTGGCTGCCGACGCCAGCGAGGTCACCAGGCCGCGTCGCCGTTCCGGCGCGCTTTCCAGCAGATACGCGACCACACCGGTGTATTCACCGCCCACCGAGAACGCCATCACGCAGCGCAGCACCAGCAGCAGCACGCCGGCGGTGGTGCCCGCCGTTGCGGCGGTCGGCAGCAGGGCGGTGGCCAGCATCGCTGCCGCCATCAGCGCCATCGAGGCCAGCAGCATCCAGCGCCGGCCCAGCCGGTCACCCAGGTGGCCAAAGCACAGCGCGCCGAGCGGACGCATCAGGTAGGACACCGCGAAGCCGGCCAGGGTGACCAGCATCGCCTGCTCGCCACCGCCAAAGAACACCCGCGACAGCACCGTGGCGAAGTACAGGTACAGGGTGAAGTCGTACCACTCCACCACCGTGGACAGGCCGGCCACCCACATCGAGCGCTGCCGCGCCACGGTCATTTCATTCATGGGCGGAGGGTGTCATGCGCCGGGTGAAACGCGGGTCAGGACCGGCCTACATGGCGCGGAACGCACCCAGATAGCGGCGGCTGACCGGCAGTACGTCATCACGACCGCGCAGGTACAGCTGGGCGGTCTCGTTGTCACCGCGCACCAGCAGCTTCACCGCGTGCCGGTTGACCACCGCCGAGCGGTGCACCTGCACGAAGCTGTCCGGATCCAGCTGTTGCACCAGCTCCTTCAACGGCAGCGTGATCACCGCCTCGCCGGGACGACCGTCGTCGTCGCGCCAGCCGACCTGGGTGTACTTGCTGTCGGCGCGCAGGAAATCCACCGCGCTGCAGGGAATCACCCGCAGCACGTTGCCAACCTGCGCGTGCAGCCAGCGCAGCGGCGTCGGCGCCGGCAGCGACAGGCGTTCGGCCAGCTGCTGCAGTTGCTTCTGCAGGTCCTGCAGGGGCGGAGGTTGCTGCAGGCGCTGCTGCAGCCGTTGCACCGTATCGTGCAGGCGCTGTGCATCCACCGGCTTCACCAGGTAATCCAGCGCGCCCTGCGCGAATGCCTGCACCGCATACGCGTCGTAGGCGGTGACGAACACCACCTGCGCGCGCCGCGCGATGCGTGCGGCGACGTCGATGCCGGACAGGCCGGGCATGTGGATGTCGAGGAAGCAGACCTGTGGCTGCAGGGTTTCGAAGGCCTGCAGCGCCTCGCGCCCATTACGCGCCTGCGCCACCACCTGCAGCTGCGGCCAAGCCTGCGCCAGCTGTGCGGCCAGCGCCTGCCGCAGCAACGGTTCGTCGTCGGCAATCAGTGCGTTGGCGATCACGCGGGCAGCTCCCGCGCCGGCAACCGCAGGCGCGCGATCGCGCCGCGCTCTGGGCCCGCCTGCAACTGCAGGGACGCGGCATCGCCATACAGCAGCTGCAGCCGCTGGCGCAGTGTCTGCAGGCCGGTGCCCAGGCCCGGCGCCACAGCTGACAGGCCTCGGCCGTCGTCAACCACGCAGACCTCGCAACACGCCCCGTCGCGCCGCACCTGCACCACCACCTCGCCACCGTCTTCGCAGGGGTCGATGCCATGGCGGATCGCGTTCTCCACCAGGGTCAGCACGGACAGGCCCGGGCAACCCAGCGCGCGCACCTGCTCGGCAACATCCAGGCGGAACCGCAGCCGATCCGGCATCCGCATATGCATCAGTTCCAGATAGGCGCTTACCAATGCGATCTCGTCCTCCATCCGTACCACCGGCTGCTGCAGGCGTGGCACGCTGCCGCGCAGGTAGGCCACCAGATGGCGCATCACCACCGATGCCTGCGGTGAACCGCTGTCCACCAGCGCCTGCAGGTTGGCCAGGGTGTTGAACAGGAAATGCGGCGCAACCTGCCGTTGCAGCAGCTGCACGCGAGCTTCCAGCGCCTGCCGCTCCAGCTCGCTGCGTTCCAGCGCGAAGGCCAGGGCCTGGTGCCGTGCCAGTGCGTCCTTGTGCCTCACCAGTGCCGCCAGCGCCACCCACGGTGCAACCAGCAGGCCAACCACGTTGAGGGTCAGGAACCCGGTCCAGCGATCTGCGTCCTGCCAGAATGGCGGTGCGCCCGCGTCGGTGCCCGCAAGATAGATCATCAGGGTTCCCAGCGGAATCACCGCCGCCACCGCGAGGATCTGCACGACCCAGCGTGACAGCCACCGCGGCAGCGATCCGGGCCAGCGCTCCAGCACGGTGAACACCAGCATCGCCGCCAGGCCCAATGCCAGCGCGCGCGGCAGCACCGTCCACCACGGATGCCAGTCGATGACCAGCAGCGCGCCGAGCGCGAGCGAGATACCTGCGCACCACAGCGTTCGGCGCAGCAGCGAAACCGGCGGTGGCGACAGCACATCGGACATGGCCGGCAGCATAGCGCCTTGCCGTGCACCCACGTCAGCCGGCCGCAAGCGGTGGCCACCACATCAGTGCCGCCGCGGCGAGGCTGCCGGCCAGGGTGGCCACAGCCGCAACCAGCAGGACCACGCCGACCCGCCAGGCATGCGCCGCCCCTGCAGAGCGTTGGGCACGCAGATACAGTTCCAGCACTGCCAGGGGCAGAAGGGTCTGTGCAAACGCCAGCACGGTCAACGCGGGGCCGGTGAAGGTTTCCGGATCGAAACCCGCCGGCCCCTGGTTGAGCAGCAGCCACAGCATCAGGCCGATGCGGAAGAACCACACGCCCCCCACCGCCAGGAACAGGCGCAGCGCCCATGCGCGGTGCTCACCCAGACGTTGCTGGCGTGCGCGCCACCACGTGGCCGCCGCGAACCACAGGATCAGCAGGGCATTGAGCGAGGTGCCCAGATGCTGCGAAACATCACCGGCAGCGCCACCGCGGACCCACACCATCGCCAGGCCACCCAGTGCCAGCAGTACCGCGGCCAACACGTAGAGCCGGCCGTTCCAGCGGTGCACGGCCGGTGCCCAGCGCCGCAGCGCTGGCCACAACTGCAACCATCCCCCCAGCACGATGCCCGCTGCCAGCAGCAGGTGCAGCGCCAGCACGGCGTTGAAGGTGGTCGCCCCGGCGACGTAACCGTGCGGCATCACCTCGTTCCAGCGCAGTGGCTGGCCCGCCAGCGTGCTGCGTCCGTAGAAGCCCACGATGTAGACGGCGAACAGCAGCTGCCCGAGTGCGGCACTGCCCAACCAGGCCAGGGCTCCGATACGCAGCAGGCGCTGGCGGCGCGATGCGGGCACCTGCCCGTCGCGCAGCGCCCGGCGTGTGGTGATGGCAACAGCAGGCAAGGACATGGCAGCGCTTCCTTCAGGGAGTGCGCCATTGTTGGTCGTTGCCACGGGCATGGAGGCGGTGACCGCGATCAGTGACGGCCAGCGCCGACCAGTGACGCCAGGCGGCGATCGCTGGTTTGGCAACCCTGTTCCGGTCAGGGAGATGCGGCTGCCTGCATGTACTGGGTTTCATGGCCGGTGAAGCGTTCACCGTCAAAGCCGAAGCAGAAGCGGCCTTCCTCGAACACGCGATAGACCAGCAACGCGCCATCGAGGCAGAACTGCGGCTGGTCCACGCCCGTCTCCAGAGTCCCGTAGCCGGTAGCCTCTCCGCCCTTCCCCGCTGCTCCGGTGAAGGCATCGATCGGCAGCGGTGTTGCCTCGCCGGTGCGGGTATCGACCAGCACCACCGTGCGCTGGAAGTACTCAGGGCGATCATCGATCTGCACCAGCAGATAGTGCTGGTTGAAATTGGGCTTCTGGTTCTGCAGCGCATCCTCGATGCGCGCGCGATGCCGCGCATCGCAGAAGTCGACCGGGCTGTAGCGGTAGCTGCAACCGTCGTGGTCGTAGGGCAGGTTCATGCCGGCATAGCGGAGGCTTCCCTGGCTGTCCACGTCGTGCCCCAGTTCCGGGGTGCTGCACAGCAGCCACGAACGCTGCGCATCCTCGGGGTCGGCCATCAGCTTCGGCTCGCGGCCCTCCTCGTAGGCGGCACCGCCT
The DNA here is from genome assembly GCF_030237045.1 of Stenotrophomonas maltophilia group sp. Smal17. Taxonomy (NCBI): domain Bacteria; kingdom Pseudomonadati; phylum Pseudomonadota; class Gammaproteobacteria; order Lysobacterales; family Lysobacteraceae; genus Stenotrophomonas; species Stenotrophomonas maltophilia group sp. Smal17. The sequence continues at coordinate 37,662 of NZ_JASJSU010000040.1, read as the reverse complement.
GGAAAATCCTGCCCGAAGCGCTGGCGGACGATCGGGCGCGCCTTCTCCAGCGGCAGGCCGATCTTCGCCCCACGGAACGAAACGAACGTCATCGTCGGCAGGATCACTTCGTCCACCGGCAGCCCCTTCCACTGGCCCTGTACGCAGAACGTGGCGATCTCGTTCTCCGCGTCCTCCCGGCAGGGCGTTGGTGCATTCGCGGCCAACCAGGGGTGGGCCGGGCGATCGGTTTGTTGATCGATGTACCAGCCCTCCAGCGCACACGTCGGCAGGGCATCGAGCAGCGGGGAGAGGTCGGTGCTGGCCACTGTCGCGGCAACCGGCGTGTCTGCCGCGGGTGCCTCGCCAGGCACCTCCGGTGTGCGCTGGCAACCGGCCAGCAGCAGTGCACCGACCAGCAGTGCGACGAAGCGCGAACGCCCGCGTGAGTGATGTGCTTCCTGCATGGTGTCTTTCCCTATTTGAGAACCCCGTGCAGATGATCTCTGATCCGGAGCCCGTTTGAATGCTGGATGCAGGGCGATCTTGCTGGATGGCCTGGAGCTAACGGGAGTGCAGGCGTGCCACCCGGTAAGCGCCGTAGGCATCGAGGATTCTCTGCATCCGCGCCTGCTGCTTAACGCCCATCGGCACCCGCTGCACGCGCTTCAACAATGTCTTCCACATGTAGCCGGACCGGAAGAAGTAGGGCCGCACTTCGAGGAAAGTAAGCACTACATCCAGCGTGCCGGGGTCATGCTCGGCCAGCAGTTTCAACGCTTGGTCATAGCCGCCCGGAAAGGCAAGCTGATCGTAGCGCAGTTGATACTCGGCGCAGGCCGCAGCGTGCAGCGCCCGCTGCTCCGGCCCACGCCAACGCGTACCTGCGGTATCGCGGATCACCTGGCGAAGCCGGTTTATCTCATCGGCATTGGCGCGGATCAGGCGTTCCATCGGAGCGCGGGGATGCGCCATGGCTCCTTCCTCCATGAAGGCGTGCGCAGCATCACGGCGCGCGGCGCAAGGTCAGCAGGGTGATTTCGGACGGCACGCCGATGCGCGCAGGGAACCCGGCCCACAGGCCGGCACCGTTGCTCACGTACAGGGTCATGCCGTCCACTTCGTAGCGGCCGGAGACATAGCCGCCATTGGCGCGCTTCACCAGCTGGTCCATACCGATGATCTGGCCGCCGTGGGTATGCCCGGACAGCTGCAGCGTGACGCCGCGCGCGGCGGCCTCGCGCGCATTGCGCGGGCGATGGTCGAGCAGGATCACCGGCGCGGACGGATCGGCCCCGGCCAGCGCAGCGTCCAGATCCGGCAACGGCAGTCCATAGCGTGCCGCCACCGGGTCGGTGACACCAGCGATGGTCAACGCGGCCTCACCACGACGCACCTGCAGATGGCTGTTTTCCAGCACCTGCATGTGCAGCGCGCGGAACGCCTGCATCCAGTCCTGGTACTGCGCGTAGTACTCGTGGTTGCCGGTGATCGCGATGACGCCGTCCGGCGCATGCAGTTCGGCCAGCGGGCGTGCGTCGTCGCGACGGGCCTCGACGCTGCCATCGATCAGGTCGCCGGTGATCACGATCAGGTCCGGCTTCAGCGCATTGCTCTGCTCCACCACCCTGCGCACCCAGTCGCCGGTCAGCAGGCGGCTGGCATGGATGTCGGTCAGCTGCAGCACGCGGTAGCCGTCGAACGCAGCCGGCAGATCCTTGATCGCCACGTCGATCTGCCGCGGCTTGGGCACCGCCATGCCCTGGCTGACGCCATAGCCGCTGACCAGCAGCGCCAGCACAGCGGCCACGGGACGCAGCCTGGGGGCGCGCAATGCCGATACCGCGCGCGGCCGGCGGAGCAGGCGCGACAGCAGCAGTCCTGCGTCCAGCACCAGCATCACCAGCGCAAGCAGCAGCACCGCCGTCGAGCCGGTGGCCAGCGTGGCGATCGCCAGCTTCGGTATCTCCGGCGAGGCCATCGTGCCCCAGAAGGTGGCGACGATGCGCAGCTGCACGGCCACAGCCACCAGCAGCAGCGACAGCACGACCTTCAATGCGGTGGGCAGGCGCAGCGGCCAGAACAGGCGCCAGGCCACGTACAGGCCCATCAACAAACCGATCGTACTCAGCACTGCAACCATCCAGGAAGAAAAGCGGGCCCGCCATGGTGACGGGCCCGCGTGTCATTGGGTAGAGGCAGCATCACGCCCCGGGCAGGCGCTCCACCCGCAGGCGGGCGATGCGGCGCTTCTCCATCGCCAGTACGGTGATGCGCACGTCGGCGATCTCCACCGCGTCGCCGATGTCCGGCAGGCGGCCCAACCGCTCCAGCACCAGCCCGGAGATGGTCATGTAGTCGGCACTGCGCGGCAGCGAGACGCCCGCCAGGCGCTGCAGGTCATCCAGGGTCAGCGCACCGTCGGCCTCCCACTGGCCTTCGCCCTGCGCGACCACACCATAGCGCTCGTCCTGGGTATCCACCAGGTCACCGGCAATCGCGGCCAGCAGGTCGTTGGCCGTCACCAGGCCTTCCACGCTGCCGTACTCGTCCACCGCCACCGCCAGCGGCACCGGGTGCTGGCGGATCAGCTCCAGCGCCTGCAGCGCACTGGCACTGGACAGCACGTACTGCGGCTCGCGCAGGTTGCCTTCCAGCAGCAGCGGCCTGCCCTGCAGCAGGTCGGCCAGCAGGTCGCGGCTCTGCACCACGCCACGCAGGCTGTCCAGATCGCCGTCGCCGACCAGCAGGCGGGTATGCGGCGAGGCCACCAGGCGCGCCACCACATCATCCTGCCCGCGTGCCAGGTCGATCCATTGCACGTCGGCACGCACGGTCATCACGCTCGACACCGGGCGATCGGCCAGCCCCAGCACGCTGCGGATCATTTCGTGCTCGGCCGGCTGCAGCCGCTCTTCGGCATCGGCGTGTGCGTCCTCGCTTTCGTCGTCGTGCCCGTTGGCCGGACGCGCCCCCAGCATCCGCAGCACGGCGTCGGCGGTACGCTGGCGGAACGGCTGGCGCCGCTCGTTGCGCTCGCGGTTGAAACGCACCCACTGGTTGAACGCTTCGACCAGGATCGAGAAGGCAATGGCCGCGTACAGGTAGCCCTTCGGGATCTTGTAGCCCAGGCCCTCGGCCACCAGGCTGAAGCCGATCATCAGCAGGAAGCCCAGGCACAGCACCACCACCGTGGGATGCTTGTTGACGAAACGGGTCAGCGGCTTGCTGGCCACCAGCATCAGCGCCATCGCGATGGTCACCGCGGCATACATCACGCCGAGGTTGTCGACCATGCCGACCGCGGTGATCACCGAGTCCAGCGAGAACACTGCGTCGAGCACCACGATCTGCGCCACCACCATCGCGAAGCTGGCATAGACCTTCTTTCCATCCTCGTGGTGCTCGCGGCCTTCCAGCCGTTCGTGCAGTTCCATCGTGCCCTTGAACAGCAGGAACAGGCCACCGCCCAGCAGGATCAGGTCACGCCCGGAGAAGCTGTGATCGAACAGCGTAAGCAGCGGCTCGGTCAGCTTCATGATCCAGGCCAGCGCCGCCAGCAGCACCAGCCGCATCAACAGGGCCAGGGTGAGGCCGATCACCCGTGCGCGGTCGCGCTGGTGCGGCGGCAGCTTGTCAGCCAGGATCGCGATGAACACCAGGTTGTCGATGCCGAGAACGATCTCCAGCACGACCAGGGTTGCAAGGCCCATCCATATCGAGGGGTCAGCCAACCATTCCATTTCAGGTCCGTTTCGTCAGTAGGTAAGGGAGAAAAGCAGTCATTCAATCGGCATCCTGCGCCTGCGCCGGGTCATGACCGAGCAGGTCGCCGGGCGTGCACTGCAGCTCGCGGCAGATCGCATCGAGGGTGGAAAAGCGGATGGCGCGTGCCTTGCCGGTCTTCAGGATCGACAGGTTGGCCAGGGTTATGTCGATGCGCCCGGCCAGCTCGGACAGGGTCATGCCGCGCTCCTGCAGGATGCGGTCGAGGGTGATGACGATCGCCATCAGCGCGTGCCCATCAGACCAGACCGTCCAGGTCATCGCGCATCGCCGCGCCTACGGCAAACACGCGCGCCAGTACGAACAGCATCAGCACCGCGACCAGGCCGGTGATCGACATGCCGCCGCCGACCTCCATCCAGGTGAAGTCCGGGCCCATCCAGGCCGCATAGGCACCGATCAGGATCGACAGCAGCTCCATCGCCAGCATCAACCACGCCATGCGCTGCAGGCGCTGTGCATTGGTGTGGGTGAACGGCTGCTCGCGCGCCGCCGAGTCCAGCAGCCGCAGCAGATGGCGCAGGAACACCAGGCACAGCACCAGCAGCACGACGATGGCGCCCAGCCCCAGGCAGAAATGCAGGAACAGATCGTTTCCATGCGCGGCCGCAGCAGCGGCATCATGCACGCTGTCCAACAGCCAGCGGCGGTCGTGGGCAACCAGGGGAATGGCCAGCAGTGCGGCCAGGATGCCCAGCCAGCACATCGCGCGCACGGCCTGCACGGCGGCCTGGGCCAGGGTGAACAAGCCTCGCGCGGGTCTGGCGCGGGCGGGTCGAGCGGTCAAGCGGCCTCCGGCATTGGGGTGGCATGCCGCCCCGGGATGGATTTATCGATAAACGATATACCACATCCTGCGCGAAAGGCTGAATCGCGGGCGTGGCGCGAACCGCTACCCGGGCGCATAGGGCGTGCAGGTGCCGGCCCGCCGCCGGCACCACCCCAGTGCCATCAGCTCACAGATGCTGGCTGAAGAACGGAATCACCGCCGCCAGTGCCTGCCGGACCGGCTCCGGCTGGTCATACAGGTCGTAGTGCGACCCACCCTCCACCACCTTCAGCTGCTTGTGCTTCGAAGCCGCACGGCCATGGATCTCCAGGCCATCGCGGTAGGCACCAAACGCCCCCGGCTTGTCACCAATCACCACCAGCAGCGGCTGGGTCAGCAGCACTTCGGCCAGATGGAAGGCATCCCAGCCCACCGCTGCACCACGATGCGAGAACAGCGCGCTGACCACGCCGTTGGGCTGCGGCCCGCGCGTGCGGTAGTAGTCCGTGGCCTCCAGCACGTCGATATCGGTGATGCCGGCAGCGCGCCCCTGCTCCACCGACGGTGGCAGGAACAGGTCCACGCGTGCCTCGCCGCCACGCATCTCGGCGGTGCGCTGTGCGGCGATGGCCTCCAGCGAACCAATCGGATCGAAGCCGCCAAAGCCCTCGCGGCTGAGCCGGCCGAAGTTGACGCCGGTGATGCTGGTGACCGCCTTGATGCGGCGCTCGGTCATGGTGGCGTTGATCGCATAGCCACCACCACCACAGATGCCGAGCACACCGATGCGTGCGGCGTCCACGTACGGCAGGGTGACCAGATAGTCGACCACGCGGCGTACATCCTCCACGCGCTGGGTCGGGTCTTCGATCCGTCGCGGTTCACCCCCGCTGGCGCCCTGGAAGCTGGCGTCGTAGGCGATCACCACGTAACCCTCGCGGGCCAGCGCCTCACCGTAGACGTTGCCGGACGTCTGCTCCTTGCAGCTGCCGATCGGGTGCATGCTGATGATCGTGGGGTAGGCCCGGTTGCGGTCGAAGTCCGGCGGAAAGTGCAGGTCGGCAGCGATATGCCAGGCCATGTCCGGGTTCTGGATCTTGACGGTTTCCATGCGGTGGCTCCTCGTTTGCGGCAGGGCGACCGGTGTCGCCGTTGCAAGCACGATAGACCTGGGATTGGGAGCAGAAAAGACGCCAATCTCAACCACAGTAGTAAGCTGTGATTACCAGAATGCGACGGGCGTGGCGCCCGACCGAGCCCCCATGAGTGCCCCCACCGCGATCAACCCGGCCCTGCTGCCGCAGCTGGCCTGGTTTGCCCACATTGCCCACCATCGCAGCTTCACCAAGGCGGCCGAAGAGATGGGGGTCTCGCGCCCCGCGCTGTCGCAGAGCCTGAAGACGCTGGAGAAGCAACTGGGCGTGCGCCTTCTGCACCGGACCACCCGCGAGATGTCGCTGACCGAGGAAGGCCAGCGCCTGTTCGACGCAGTGCAGCCATCGCTGAGCACCATCGACAGCGCAGTACGCGACCTGCGCGCCAGCCATGACGCCCCCTCCGGCCTGCTGCGCATCAACACCGCACGCCTGACCGCCAAGACGCTGATCGAACCACACCTGCCTGAATTCTTCGCGCGCTACCCCGAGCTGCGCGTGGAGCTGGTGATGGACGATGGCCTGTCCAGCATCGTCGCCGAAGGCTGCGACGCCGGCATCCGGCTGGGGGAACGCCTGGCCGAAGGCATGATCGCCGTGCCGGTGACGCCGATGCTGGAAATGGTGGTGGTCGCCTCGCCGGCCTACCTGGCCCGGCATGGCACGCCCAGCACGCCCGCCGAACTGGCCGGGCATGAATGCCTGGGCTACCGCCAGACCGGCAGCGGCACGGTCTATGCCTGGGAGTTCAGCACGCCCGGCCAGCATGGACACGACTTTGAAGTGGAACCGCGCGGACGCTATGTCACCAATGATGACGAAGCCATGATCCGCGCCGCGCTGCAGGGACTGGGCGTGATGCAGCACATCGACCTGTCACTGCAGCCGATGCTGGCAGATGGGCGCCTGCTGCGGTTGATGCCGGAATGGTCCGCGCCGTTCCCCGGCTTCTACCTGTACGTGCCATCGCGTGAGCAGATGCCACCCCGCGTGCGCGCGCTGATGGAATTCCTGGTCGAGAAGCGCGAGGGCGTCGCCAAAGCGCTCGGCCGCCCCGTGCAGGCACCGGCCACCGGCGGCTAGGCGTCAGCGCAGGTAACGATAGACCAGGTCATCGGCATCACTGCGCACGGCCTGGGCGTCGAGCACGCCGCCCAGCCGCTGCGCAACGGCCTGCGATGCCAGGTTGTCGGGCGCCATGTAGCTGACCAGCGTCGGCAGCTGTGCCACCACGAAGGCCCAGTCGCGCAGTGCCTCGGCCGCTTCAGTGGCGAAGCCCTGCCCTTCGTGGCCGTCATACAGTAGCCAACCCAGTTCCTTCTCCGGAAACAGCGGGCCATGGTTGATACCCACCTGGCCGATGCAGGCACCGGTGTCGGCCCGTTCGATCATCAACGCACCATGGCCGAACAGATGCCAGCTCGCCAGGTCATGGCAGAACTGGCCCCACGCGGCAACCTCATCGAATGGACCGCCCATGCCGCGCGCGCGCGGCGACGCAAGGAACGCCGCATAGATGCCGAAGTCATCCAGCTGTTGCGGACGCAGCCGCAGGCGCGCGGTGTGCAGGGTGGGAATATCGAGCATGCTGCCGGTCGGCTCAGTACACCGCGAGGTGGCCGCAACCGCGTCGCTGCGGTTGCCCTTCCATCGTCACCTGCACGCTGGCCAGGGTGTCGACACCTTCGGCATTGCGGCACGACTCGCGCTTGATCTCGACAACGGCGGGCTGCCTGCCCAGCTCACCATTGAGCACGATCAGCGAACTGGGCGCATCGGCCGGCTGCCCGAGATAGCGCAACGTACCCTTTTGGGTACGGCCATCGGCGCTGAGGCTGGCATCGTGGTTGCCGTTGCCGGTGGACGCGATCTCGATGCTCCACCCTGCCCCGCCACCGGTGAACGCAGGCACCGGGCTCATGCCGGCCGCGATCGAGGGAGGGCGCGGCTCATCGGCCGTGGTCTTCGATGCGGGGCTGGCGCAGCCGGCCAGCAGGCCCGCAAGCAGCGCGGCGAAGGCAAGGGGATGCACGGTCATGGTGGGCTCCTGCAGCGATCGGGCCGCCAGTGTAGGGCGCGCCACGTGCGCCGGCGATGAACATGACCGGTCAACGTGAGGTGCGTCCCCCACCGGCAACCCGCACGCGGTCGCGGCCCTGTGCCTTGGCCTGGTACATCGCCGCATCGGCCGCGCGCAGCAGGGTGCGCCAGCCCAGTGCGTCGGTACCGCCCTCGGCCACGCCGAAGCTGGCGGTCACGCGCAGCGTGCTATCGCCGCCCACCACGATGTCCAGCTGCTGCAGCGCCAACCGCAGCGATTCGGCCAGCCGGCGACCGGCATCCAGATCGCCATCGGCCAGCAGCACCAGGAACTCTTCGCCACCGTAGCGGGCGATGCTGTCGCTGCGGCGCAGGTGGCGCTGCAGCAGCTGCGCGACCTGCACCAGCACCTTGTCGCCGGCATCATGCCCATGGCCGTCATTGATCGACTTGAAGCGGTCCACGTCCAGCAGGATCACCACCGCCGCCGCAGCGCCCTCGGCATGGCGCTGCTGCACCCGCTGGTCCAGCGCGCGGCGGTTCAACAGCCCGGTCAGTTCATCGGTACCCGCAAGCTGCCGCAGCTCACTGGTCAGCGCCGAGCGTTCGCGCGAGGTTTCGCGCAGGACCTCGATCGCATCGAACAGGCGCTGCATTTCCGCCAGCGGATGGGTGACGTGCTGCTCCGGCCCCGGCGCGTCGGAGGCGATCTGGATCACCTGCCGCTGTGCCTGCAACAGCGGGCGCAGGATCTGCACATGGGCAATGCGCAGGGCCACGCCCAGCACCAGCAGCGTACCCACGACCGTCGCTACCAGCACTGCCAGGCGCATGGCCGCGCGGTTGCGGGTATGTTCGAAGCGGGCAATGGACACACTCAGGTAGCCATCGCGCAGCGCCTCCAGCGACTGCAGCGTCGGCACATAGCGCCGGGTGAACTTGGCAGCGGTCCACGGCGGAGGTACACCACGACGACCGCCTTCGATCAACTGCTCGACCATCGGCAGCGATTCACCGAAAAACTGCCGCCGCGCCATGTCCCAGTGCCAGGACAACGCCGGGTCACTGCGGAACACCGCCTCGTGGCTGCCGGCCAGCCGCCACAGCTCCAGCAGGCGGCCCTCGGTCTGCAGCGCCGCGCGCACCTGCTCGTTGCGCCACGCACCCGGCACCGCCACCGGCGCCATCACGTTGGAGGCCAAACGCCCGCCGTGCTCGCGCAGGTCGATCAGCACCTGGCCCTGCATCGCCGGAATCGCTGCCTCGCGATCGGCGCGGACCAGCACGTTGATCTGTGCGGACGTCAGCAGATGCAGGCGGTCGACCACCGCGAACATGCTGCTGATCGCGCGCTCCACGTCTTCGACCCGGCGTGCGTCCTGCGGCTGCGCCGCTACCCGGTCCACGCTGGCACGTGCCAACTTCAGGCGGCGTTGCGCATCGGCCAGCATCGCATGCGCATCCACCTCGCCCGGATGGGCCTTGAACGCGGTGTCCAGCTGCAGCATGGCGGCGTCGACCCGCCGCCGCACCACGGCCAGCTGCATGGCCAGCCGCGCCTGCTCGGCGCTTTCGTCCGCGCGCGCGCCCAGCAGGCTGTTGGCCGGGCCGCGTTCGGAGGAGACCAGGTTGGCCAGATCAAACGTCTGCCGCAGCTGGCGAAGGCTGACCAGATTGTCCTCGGCGGCGGCATAGCGCATCGTGCCCTGGACCAGGGCGATGACCATCAGCGGCAGGGTGCAGACCACGAACAGTCCCGCCAGGATCCAGACCCAGGTCCGCAACCCGATGGGCGATACCTTGCCGGCCATTCAACTTTCCCCTGACGTGCGGATCACTGTACTGAGCGGCCCCGGCAGTGCCAAGCCAGCGCTACGCAGCCCCTGCCCCTGCGTATACCCCAGTCATCGCGAACGTGCCGCCAAGAGGCGGCATCCGGCTCGCCGAAACAAATCCGTCACGTCAGCGGGGTCAGATCCAGCGTTGATCCACCAGTTCCCGCTTCACATAGGCGTAGAACACCGGCGCGGCCACCAGCCCCGGCAGGCCGAACGCCGCCTCCATCACCAGCATGGCCAGCAGCAGTTCCCAGGCGCGCGCCTGGATCTCGCCGCCGACGATGCGCGCATTGAGGAAATACTCCAGCTTGTGGATGACGATCAGGTACAGCAGCGCCGCCACCGCCACGTAGAACGAGACCGACAACGCGACGATGGTGATGATGGTATTGGAGATGATGTTGCCCACCACCGGCAGCAGCCCGGCGACGAAGGTGATCAGCACCAGCGTCTTCGACAACGGCAGGTGCACGCCGAACAAGGGCAGCACACCCAGCAGGAAAATGGCGGTGAACACGGTGTTGAGCAGCGAGATCTTCACCTGCGCGAACACCACCTGGCGGAACGCAGTGGCCAGGCGGCTGGTGCGGCCGATCAGTTCCTGCGCCAGCGGCCCCATTTTCGGCAGCGGCAGTTCGTCATACAGCGCGATCATCGCGCCCAGCACCATGCCGATCAGCACGCGCACGCCCACCTGCACCACCGATGTACCGGCCACGCCCAGCTGGCGCTGGTGCTCGGCGGCCCAGTCGTTCAGCGCTGCGCGCAGCGCCGGCATGTCTTCGGGAATGTAGGGCTGCAACAGCGCCGGCACCTGGTGCCGCGACGAATTGAGGATCTCCATCAGCCGTGCCAGCAGCGCGTCTGGCCCGCCGGTCTCGTTGCGGAAGAACGAGGCCACGCCGATCCCGGCCAGTACCAGCGCGCTGATGATGACCGCCGACAGCACGATCACCGCGATCGCCCGTGCCCGCCCCGGTGGCAACCGGCCTTCCACGGTGGAGGCCAGCAGGTGGGTCAGCTGGAACACCAGCAGGCCCGACAGCAGCGTCACCACCAGCCCCAGCTTCAGCGCCAGCCACATGCCCAGCAGCATCATCAGCCAGGCCGCGATCCTCGGAACGGGGGGCTTGGGCTGCACAACGAGGGCGTCTTGCATGGGGGCACGTCCGGGCGGGGTGGCCCATGGTAGAGGATTGGCCGTGCGATTCCGTGTGCAGGATGAACGGCCGTTACGCCGTCATTGGGCGGCGCCGTGTTCGCCATAGCTGGCGTTGTTCTTGCCCTGCCGCTTGGCGTGGTACAGCGCCCGGTCGGCCTGCGCCAGCCAGTCCTCCACGCTACCGCCGCGCGGCGTGGCGGCAATGCCGATGCTGACGCTGAACTCCACGCCCGGGGTGGCCTGGCGGGCGGCCTCGAGCAGGTGCAGGCGCACCCGCTCGGCCACATGCATCGCATCCACCGGCGCGCAGTCGTGCAGCAGCACGACGAACTCATCGCCACCGAGGCGGGCCGGGGTATCACCCGGCCGGGCAAACGCGCGCAGGGTCGAGGCGATGTGCCGCAGGACCTCATCACCGGCGCGGTGGCCATGCGAGTCATTGATTCGCTTGAAATCATCCACGTCCAGCATCAGCAGGCAGGCAAAGCCGCCCTGCCGCTGCGCCTTGTCCAGCGCCTGTTGCGCGCGCAGGATCAGGAAGCCGCGGTTGGCCAGCTCGACCAGCGGGTCCATCCGGCTCAAGCGCTGCAGCTGCCGGTTCTGCGATTTCACCCGACGCGCCAGCTGCCAGCTGAGGATGCTCAGACCGATGCCGTAGACGAACAGGAACGGCACGCTGAGCACGATCGTGCGTTGCGAGGTCAGCGGCTGATAGGGAAACCCGAGGGCCCACCAGGTGATCGCAAAACCCAGCACCAGTGCCAGCGTGGCGCGCATCGCCAGGCGCACGCCGCCGGCAGCGATCTTGTCGGCGACCAGCAGCGCCGCGAACAGTGCACTGGGCACCGCGCTCAACCCCATGAAGGCGATCCAGCCACCGCCGAACAACGAATCGGCCACCATGCAGCGGAACTGGACCACGGCAGGCTGCCGGGACCGGTGGGTCAGCAGCAGCGCGAGCGCGGGCCAGGCCAGTGCATTGAGCAGCAGCAGAACCCAGGCCAGCGCACCGTCATGGCGTTCCAGGATGATCGAGGCGATCGGGATCGCGCCCAGGCCATTGCCCACGAAGCGCATCCAGCCGATGCGCCGCGCCGCGCCGATGCCCTCGACCGCGACCTCGGTCGAGTCAGTCAAGAACGGCATTGCCGACCCCCTTGCGCGATCGCACGTTCCATCTCAGAACTCCACCTCAGCACTCCAGCCCGGCACTCCACCTCGACGCGTGCCGGGCTGCCTGGCGTGAGTCTGACAGCTTCGCGTCAATTCGGGATCAAGGGATCAAGGTTGCGACCTGGCCTGGGCGCCGCCGTCGAGCCCCGCAGCATCAGGCTGAAATCCAGCGTCTGCTGGAGCGGCACATCGGCATGCTCGATGATCGCCAGCAGCAGCTTGACCGCGCGCTCGCCGATCTCGCGCATCGGCTGCCGGATGGTCGTCAACGGCGGCGTGAGGTAACGGGAGGACGCCAGGTCGTCGAACCCCACGATGGACAGGTCATCCGGCACGCGGATACCCCGCTCACGGCAGGCCGCCAGGGCGCCCAGCGCCATCTGGTCGCTGAAGCAGAAGATCGCGGTCGGTGCCGGTGCCACGTCCAGCAACGCCATTGCCGCCGCGTGGCCGGATTCCACGGAAAAGTCGCCTGGCACGATGCGCTGCTGGCGCAGCCTTCCGCGCGCCTTGCCCGCGGCCCGGACGCCCTGCAGCCGATGCTGGTGCAGGGGGTTGTCGGGCGGCCCGCCGACCACGGCGATCTGCTCGTGACCCAATCCGTAGAGGTGTTCCATCACCGCGCGTGCAGCCGCCGCGTTGTCGATGTGGACGCTGGGAATGCCCAGCGCAGGATCGAACTCGCATCCATTGACCACCGGTGCGGCGGCGCCGCGCTGCTGCACGATCTCGCGCGCCGTCGGCGGCAATCGATGCCCCAGCACGATCATGCCGTCGGCCTCGTTGCGCCGGAGCATCTGCGCATAGCGCTCCTCGCGGTCGGGCTGGTGCTGGGTATCGCCCAGCAGCACCGCGTAGCCAACCGCCTGTGCCGCCTCTTCTGCGCCTTGCAGGATCTGGGCGAAAAATGGATTGGCGATATCCGGCACGGTGACCAGGATCTTGCCGCTGCGCTGGGTCTTGAGCGTCCTGGCCACCGTATTGGGCACGTAGCCGAGCGCGGCAGCCGCCTGCTCGATGCGCGCGCGCGTGGCGGGCAGCACCTTGTCCGGCCGGGAAAGTGCCCGCGACACCGTACCGGCAGAGACGCCCACGTGCTTGGCGATGTCGTAGATGGTTGCCATGGTTTCAGCTCTTGTTTCCGCTGTGCACTGCACAACGGGTCTGCGGGAGGCCCATGCTAGGGTAATGCAATCGATTGCATCGAGGGCGAATCATCTTGAAGACGCTCAAGGGTCCAGCGCTGTTCCTGGCGCAGTTCATCGGCGACAAAGCTCCTTTTGATCGGCTGGACACGTTGGCCGGATGGGCCGCGGGGCTGGGCTATTCTGGCGTACAAGTACCCACCACGGCGCCCCACCTGTTCGATCTGGCCCAAGCAGCACACAGCCAGGCCTACTGCGATGATGTTGCCGGCATGCTGGCCGGACACGGTGTGCAGATCACCGAACTGTCGACCCATCTGCAGGGACAGCTGGTCGCCGTCCACCCCGCCTATGACAGCCTCTTTGACGGCTTCGCACCGCCTGCGGTGCACGGCAACCCCGCCGCCCGCCAGGCCTGGGCGGTCGATCAGCTGATGCTGGCGGCCAAAGCCAGCCAGCATCTGGGACTGACCGCGCACGCGACCTTTTCCGGTGCGCTGGCCTGGCCGTACTTCTATCCCTGGCCGCAGCGCCCGCCCGGCCTGGTGGACGAAGCCTTCGCCGAACTCGGCCGCCGCTGGCGCCCGATCCTGGATGCGTTCGACGCCTGCGGCGTGGACCTGTGCTTCGAGATCCACCCCGGCGAAGACCTGCACGACGGCGCCACCTTCGAGCGCTTCCTCGACGTGGTGGATCATCACCCGCGGGCGAAGATCCTGTATGACCCCAGCCACCTGCTGCTGCAGCAGATGGACTACCTGGGCTTCATCGACCGCTATCACGACCGCATCGGCATCTTCCACGTCAAGGACGCCGAGTACCGTGCGAGCGCCCGCAGCGGCGTGTATGGCGGCTACCAGGACTGGATCGATCGTCCGGGCCGGTTCCGCTCGCTCGGCGATGGCCAGATCGACTTCAAGGCGATCTTTTCGAAGATGGCGCAGTACGACTTTCCGGGCTGGGCGGTGCTGGAGTGGGAGTGCTGCCTGAAACACCCCGAGGACGGCGCGCGCGAAGGCGCTGCCTTCATCCGCGACCACATCATCCGCGTGACCGAACGCGCCTTCGATGATTTCGCCGACAGCGGCACCCACGCCGCTTCACTGCATCGCATGCTGGGAATCTGAGTCATTACCGCCCCGGGAGGGCAAGCCATGACGCACGCCATGTCGCGCTTGGGCGCGATGATGTTTCTGCAGTTCTTCATCTGGGGAGCGTGGTTCGTCACCCTGGGCACGTACCTGGTGCAGGGCCCGTTGCAGGCCAGCGCGAGCCAGGTCGCGACCGCCTTCCTCAGCCAGTCGATCGGGGCCATCGTCGCGCCCTTCCTGGTCGGGCTGATCGCCGATCGCTACTTCGCGGCGCAGCGCATCCTCGCGGTCCTGCACCTGGCCGGTGCGGTGCTGCTGTGGCTGGCGTCCACCGCGACGGACTTCACCACATTCTCCGCCTGCGTGCTGGGCTACATGCTGCTGTTCATGCCGACGCTGGCACTGGCCAACAGCGTGGCGATGCGGCACATGCAATCGCCTGAAAAACAGTTCCCGCTGGTGCGGGTCGCCGGCAGCATCGGCTGGATCATCGCCGGCGTGCTGATCGGCTGGATGGGCTGGGAGCAGGCACACCGGCTCGAGCTGACCTTCCAGATGGCCGCGCTGGCATCGCTGCTGCTCGGCCTGTATGCCTTCACTCTGCCGCACACGCCGCCGCTGGCCCGGCAACGTGACGCCGGGCTGGGTCAGATCCTCGGGCTGGATTCACTGCGGTTGCTGAAGTCGCGGTCCTATCTGGTGTTCTTCCTGGCCTCCATCGCCATCTGCATCCCGCTGTCGTTCTACTACAACTTCACCAACCCCTATCTCAACGATCTGGGCGTGCGCGGCGCCGCGGGCCTGCAGTCGCTGGGCCAGGTTTCGGAAGTGCTGCTGATGCTGGCCATGCCGTTTCTGTTCGTGCGGCTGGGGGTCAAGACGATGCTGGCGGTGGGCATGGCAGCGTGGGTCGTGCGCTACGGCATGTTCGCCTTTGGCGATGCCGGCAGTGGCTTCTCGCTGCTGGTGATCGGCATCGTGCTGCATGGCATCTGCTACGACTTCTTCTTCGTCACCGGCCAGATCTACACCGATGCCCATGCCGGTCCCGACGCACGCAGCAGTGCGCAGGGCTTCATCACCCTGGCCACCTATGGCGTGGGCATGCTGATCGGCACCTTCCTGTCCGGCGCGGTGGTGGAGCACTACACCACCGCCGCAGGGCCCGACTGGCAGCAGATCTGGCTGTTCCCGGCCGGCGTCGCACTCATCGTGCTGATCGCCTTCCTGCTGCTGTTCCGCGACCGGCCGGTGGTTGCGGCCGCAGCGTCCACGCCCTGAGGACTGCAGCCGATGCCCAAGCCTGGAATCGCCATCATCGGTACCGGCATGATCGCGGCCGTGCATCGTCGCGCCGCCTTGCTGGCCGGTGCCGACATCCGTGGCGTGGCCGCCTCTTCCGCGCAGCGCGCCGCCGAGGTAGCGCAGGCGTGGGGTGTCCCGCGCGGCTATCGCGATATCGAGGAGGTGGTGGCCGACCCGCAGGTGCAGGTCGTGCACGTCTGCACGCCCAACCACCTGCACCGGCCCATGGCCGAAGCTGCACTGCGGGCCGGCAAGCACGTGGTCTGCGAGAAGCCACTGGCGACCACGCTGGAAGACGCGCAGGCGCTGGCCGCACTGGCCAGCTCGAGCGGCCTGGTCGCCACGGTTCCCTTCGTCTACCGCTACCACCCGGTGGTGCGGGAAGCACGCGCGCGCATCGCCGCAGGCGACATCGGCCCCCTGCACCTCATCCATGGCAGTTACCTGCAGGACTGGCTGCTGGACCCGGCCAGCAACAACTGGCGCGTCGATCCGGCGCTGGGCGGCGCTTCGCGTGTGTTCGCCGACATCGGTTCGCACTGGTGTGACCTGGTGGAATGGGTCAGCGGTGAACGCTTCGCCGAGGTCAGCGCGGCGTTCGACACGGTGATCGCCGAGCGCAGCGCCTCCGGCGCGCAGAGTTTCAGCACCCCGGCAGCCGGCGGTGCGATGCAGGCGGTCGCCAGCGAGGACGTGGCGGCGGCGATGTTCCGCACCGGCAACGGCACGCTGGCATCACTGACGGTCAGCCAGGTCTCTGCCGGACGCCGCAACCGTCTCTGGTTCGAGATCGATGGCGCCCGGGCCAGCGTGGCGTTCAACCAGGAAGATGCCGAGCGGCTGTGGATCGGGTGGCCCGACCAGCGCGAAGAAACCTTCGTGCGTGGGCCGGGAGCCGGCAGTGCCGAACAGCGCCGGTTGTCGGTGTTGCCGGCCGGGCACGCACAGGGTTACGCCCAGTGCTTCGAGGCCTTTGTCGCCGACACCTATCGCGCCATCGACGGCGAGCGGCCCGAGGGGCTGCCTACCTTCGACGATGGCCTGCGCTCGGCGCTGATCGTCGACCGTGTCATCACATCGGCCAGGACACGCGCCTGGACCACCATCGCTTGAAACCCGGGAGGATCTCTTGATGAAAGCCCCTGTCCGTAGAACCGCAGGCCTCGTCCTGCTGCTGCTCGCTGCCCTGCCCGCCTTCGCGGGCGAAGTGGCAGGCACGCAGAAGCCGATCGCGGTGCAGATGTACACCCTGCGCAACGCCGGCTCGCTCGAGCAGCAGTTGAAGATCGTCCACGACGCGGGCGTGCATGCGGTGGAAACGGTCGGCACGCAGAACACCAGCGCGGCGGACCTCAAGCAGCTGCTGGACCGCTATTCGATCAGGGCCATTTCGTCGCACGTGCCATTGGCCGAGCTGCGCAACAACCTGGACGGCGTAGTGACCTTCAACCGCGCGATCGGCAACAGCACGCTGGTGGTGCCCTACCTGGACCAGAAGGACCGGCCGGCCGATGCCGCAGGCTGGACCGCACTGGGCCAGGAACTGGGCCGCATCGCCAAACAGGTGCGGGCCAAGGGCATGTACCTGGCCTACCACAACCACGACTTCGAGCTGGTCGACTTCAACGGCAGGACGGGGCTGGAACTGCTGTTCGCCGCCGCCGGTCCCGACCTGCAGACCGAGCTGGACCTGGCCTGGGTCGCGCGTGCCGGCCTGGACCCTGCGGTGATGCTGGGCAGGTTCCGCGGGCATGTCTTCGCGGTTCACGCCAAGGACAATGCCCCCAAGGGCCGGGCCGAAGACGAGGGCGGATTCGCCGCGGTCGGCCAGGGCGTGCTGGACTGGAACGCGATCCTGCCGGCCGCAGCGGCCGCTGGCGTGCACTGGTACATCGTCGAACATGACCAGCCGCGCGATCCGGCCAAGGTCATCCAGACCGGCGCGGACTATCTGCGTGAACACCTGACCGTCAATGCGCCCGCCCCTGCGCAGCCCTGACGCATGAAGGAGCCCCACATGAAAATGATCCTGGCAATGGCCGTGGCCCTGGGCGGCCTGGGCTCCGCAACGGCCGCCTGGTGCAAGGACGACCCGGCTGCAGGTGCAAAGCTCTACACCGCGAACTGCGTGGCCTGCCACGGCGCCGATCGTGCGGGCATGCCGGGCGCTTTCCCGGCGCTCACCGACATCGGCAAGCGCATGGCACCGGCGCAGATCAAGGAAAAGATCAGCAAGGGCGGTGGGCTGATGCCGCCCTTCTCCCAGCTCTCGCAGCAGGAAATCAACGACATCGCCAGCTACCTGGCGAAGTAAGCGGCCGGCGACCACGCCGGCCGTATGCCACTACAGTTCGCGCACCCAGATGTTGCGGTAGCTGACCCTGGAATCATGTTCCTGCAGATAGAGCGGTGCGCACGCGTGTGGCGCATAGGAAGGTGCACCGATGTATTCGGTCCTGCCCGCCAGCACGGTGTCGTCCTGCACCAGCACGCCGTTGTGCAGCACCGTGATGCGCGCGGGCGACACCAGCCCTCCGCCCGCCGAGAAGCGCGGTGCCTTCCAGAGGATGTCGTAGGCCTGCCACTGGCCCGGCGCGCGCGAGGCATTCACCAGCGGCATGGCCTGCTTGTAGATCGAGCCCGCCTGGCCGTTGGCATAAGTCGGATTGTTGTAGCTGTCCAGCACCTGCAGCTCATACAGCTCCTGCAGGAAGATGCCGCTGTTGCCGCGGTTCTGTCCATCGAAGCCCTTCGTATCGGTGGGCGTGCGCCACTCGACATGCAGCTGCACGTCGCAGAAACGTTGCTTTGTGCGAATGCCCTTGCTGCCCGGCACAACAGTCATGGCGCCATCGGCAACTTTCCAGGGCACTTGCCCACCCTGCTCCGATTCCCAGGCCGAGACATCCTTGCCATCGAACAATACGATGGCGTCGGACGGCGCCTTGCCTGGCGGCGTGGCCACGGTTGCAGGCACCGGCGTCCACACCTCGGTCTTCTTCGGATCGCGCGCAGGGTCGGCGCCCTCCTGTGCGAACGCGGAACCGGCGGCCAGTACACCGGCCGCGATCAGCAGCGGCTTGATCATCATGCAGCGCTCCATCAGCTGGTCCCCCATGCAGGCGTGCCGGCAACATAGGCCAGGTCGCCATCGTAGCGACCCGGTACCGCAACGTAGTGCAGCACTTCAGTCGCGCCCACCTTCGAAGTGAAGAAGCCGAAGATGGCCAGCTGCTTGAGCATCGTGAAGTAATGCGGCATCGCCTCGCCCTCTTCCGGAGTGCCCGTCTCGGTCACCTCGGCCGTGCGTGCCTTTGCTTCTGCATCCAGCGTGCGCAGCAGCGTGTTACGGGCGTCTGGCGTGAGCGATGCGAAGCGGCCACCGGAGCGCGCGTCGATGTCGGAGAGGCCGGCGCGGAACGTCGCCTGCTGCCGGGCGGTGTAGCAGTCGGCAACGAAGGTCGCCATGAACGGACCCGCACCGGCATCCTTCGCTCCCGGTGTTTTCGTCCGTGGCAGGATGGTCTCGGCGATCTCGTCCAGCAAGGCGATATCGGCGTCGGAGAAGGCAGGCATCGCCCCGGCAGCCGGTGCCTTGCCCTGTACCAGCGCCGGCAGACCGACCATGGCCGCACCCGTGGCAGCAACGATCATCTTCAACAGTTCGCGACGATCCATCAGAGGTTCCCCGCTTTCAGTTCACGCACGGCATGGTCGGCGGCGCGGGCGGTCAGCGCCATGTAGGTCAGCGACGGATTCACGCACGCGCTGGAGGTCATGCAGGCACCGTCGGTGACATAGACGTTGGGTGCATCCCACACCTGATTGTGCTGGTTCAATACCGAGCTCTTCCGATCACGGCCCATGCGCGCGGTTCCCATTTCATGGATGCCCTTGCCCGGCGCGTAGTCGTTGTCGTGCATCTTCACGTCCTTGACCCCGGCCGCCTCCAGCATCTCGGCGGCATCGGCGGCCATGTCCTTGCGCATCGCCAGTTCATTGGCGCGCATGGCAACGTCCATCGCCAGCACCGGCAGTCCCCACTTGTCCTTGCGCTCGCGGTCCAGGCGGATCGTATTGTCGTGGTGCGGCAGCATTTCACCGAACCCGGTCATGCCGATGCGCCAGTCGCCGGGCACGGTCAGCGCATCCTTCAGGTCGGCACCAATGTTCAGCTCGGCGATCTCGCGCGACCAGCCTGTGCGGCTGGCACCGCCCTGGTAGCCGAACCCGCGCAGGTAACCGCGCTTGTCGGCGGCGACGTTACGGAACCGCGGAATATAGAAACCGCAGGGTCGACGGCCGAAGTAGTACTTGTCTTCGTAGCCCTCGACGCGGCCGGAAGCACCCGCTCCGAAATGATGGTCCATCACGTTATGCCCCAGCTCGCCGGACGAGGAACCCAGGCCGCCCTCCCAGACATCGGTGGCCGAGTTCATCAGCAGCCAGGTCGAGTTGAAGGAGGAGGCGTTGAGGAAGATCACCTTGGCGGTGTACTGGTAGGTCTGGCCAGTCTCGGCATCGATGACCTCCACGCCGCGCGCACGCTTGCGATCCTTGTCATAGAGCACTTCCTTGACGATCGAGAACGGCCGCAGCGTCAGGTTGCCGGTTTTCACCGCCGCCGGCAGCGTCGCCGCCTGGGTCGAGAAATAGGCACCGAAAGGACAACCCAGAATGCACTTGTTGCGGTACTGGCAGTTGACGCGACCCTGCTCGGGCATCGGCTGGGTGATGTTGGCGGTGCGCGAGTGGATCATGTGGCGGGTGCCGCCGAAGGCTTTCTTGATCCGTGCGGCCACGTCCTTCTCGACGATGTTCAACGGGATCGGCGGCAGGAATTCGCCGTCCGGCAACACGTCCAGGCCTTCGCGCGTGCCGGCGATGCCGGCGAACTTCTCCACATGGTCGTACCACGGCGCGATGTCGGCGTAGCGGATCGGCCAGTCGGTGGCGATGCCGTCCTTCAGGTTCGCCTCGAAATCCAGATCGGAGAAGCGATAGCTCTGCCGCCCCCACAGCAATGAGCGGCCACCGACGTGATAGCCACGAAACCAGTCGAAGCGCTGGGTCTCGATGTAGGGCGAGTCCTGTTCGTTGGCCCACATCCCTTCCAGGTTTTCGGCCAGGCCGTAGTCGCGCATCAGCACAGGAAAGTCGGCCTTCATCGCCTGGGTGGGCCGGTTGCGATGCGGGAAGTCCCACGCTTCCTTCATCGCGTTCACATAGTCCTTGACGTGCTCGATGTTGCGGCCACGTTCCAGCATCAGGACCTTCAGTCCCTTCTCGGTCAGCTCCTTCGCCGCCCAACCGCCACTGATTCCCGAGCCAACAACGATGGCGTCGTAGTGATTATCTGCCATGGGTTTCTCACCTGGGTGGATATCGTTTCAGACGTCGCAGAGGCGGATCGCCTCGCGCAGAGAGTTGATGGGGTCTGGCGCCGCAGGCATGAATTCCTGCGCCAGATAGCCCTCAAAACCGGTATCGCGGATCGCGCGACAGATGGCCGGATACTGGAGTTCCTGCTGGTCTCCGATCTCATTCCGGCCGGGCACGCCTGCGGTGTGGTAATGCTTGAACCAGGCGTGATGCCTGCCGATGGTGGCGATGATGTCGCCCTCCATGATCTGCATGTGGTAGATGTCGTACAGCAGGCCGAAGTTGTCCGAGCCCAGCCGCTGGCACAGCTCTACGCCCCAGGCGGAGTGGTCGCACAGGTAGTCGTGATGATCGACCCTGGAATTCAGCAGCTCCATCACCAGCACCACGCCGCGCTTCTCGGCATGGCCGAGGATGCGCTTGAGGCCGGCCTCGGCATTGGCCATGCCGTCCTGCGGGTCCATGCCGTTGCGATTTCCGGAGAAGCAGATGAGATTGCGATAGCCCGCATCGGCGACCAGATCGATGTGCCGCGTGTAGCGCTCCACCAGTTGATCGTGGAACTGGCGGCCGGCAAAGCCCTGGGTCAGGCCCAGCTCTGCGCCGTTGCACATCGAGCTGTACACGTCATGGGCCTTCAGCGTCGGCCAGTCCTCCGGGCCGACCAGGTCGATGGCGGCGAAGCCGATGTCCTTCACCGTGCTGCAGAGCTGGGCCACCGACAACTGCGGGAAGGTCCAGCGCGCGACGGAGTGCTTCAGCTGGCCCTTGAGCGGTGCATCGGCGGCGAACGCAGGGAGCACGCCTGCCGCCCCCAGGCCAATGCCACCGGCAACCGCAAGGCGCAACGCATCGCGCCGCGTGAGGCCCGTCGCCGGGGCCGGTCTGATCGAATGGATGGACATCCACCTGCCGGCCTCCCAACCGGTATCAAACGCAACGATTCACAGCAATGCAATCGATTGCACCATAGGGGAGGGAATTGCCGGTTTGCAAGTTGCGCTGCAAGAAATTCAATGCTGCGGGAGCACGACCGCAAGTACAGGTGAAAAAAGAAAAGCCCCGCATGGCGGGGCTTTCTTTTCTGCAACAGGCGAGCGCCCGATCAGAACGGAATATCGTCGTCAGCGAAGTCGTCCATCGGCGGCGCCTGCTGCGGCTGCGGGCGCTGGTTGCCACCCTGGTTGCCGTAGCCGCCGCCCTGGTTGCCGCCCTGGTTGCCATAGCCACCGCCCTGGCCGCCACGCTGGCCACCGCCACCGCCGCCGCCGTACTCCTGGCGCGGCGCCTGCTGGCGCTGCGGACGATCGCCGCCGTAGTTGCCACCACCGCCACCACCGCCGCCGCCTTCACCGCGGCCGCCCAGCATCTGCATTTCATCGGCGATGATATCGGTGGAGTACTTCTCCACGCCGTCCTGGCCGGTGTACTTGTCGTAGCGCAGGCTGCCTTCGACGTAGACCGAGCTGCCCTTGCGCAGGTACTCGCCGGCGATCTCGCCGAGCTTGCCGAAGAACACCACGCGGTGCCATTCGGTGCGCTCCTGCTGGTTGCCATCCTTGTCCTTGCGGACGCTGGTGGTGGCCAGGCTGATGCGGGTGATCGCCATGCCGCCCTGGGTGTACTTCACGTCCGGGTCGTTGCCGAGATTGCCGACCAGGATGACTTTGTTGATGCCGCGCGCCATAGGTACCTTCGTCCGTTGTCCAGGGGCAGACCGCCAGTGATAGCACAGCCCCGGGCGGGGGTGCAGTACGCTGGGCCGCCCCTGTTGAAATTTGGGGGAATGCGAGAACGAGGCATCTTAGCATTGCCGCCGCCATCCGCCCGGCCGGAAGACCCCGGCGGCACCTGAGATTCGGGCTGATTTCCTTGTCCGGCAATGACTTACCGCCATCCCGTCGACCTACCGCAGGGGCATTCGCGTCTGCCCATGGCATCATGCCCAGGCACCTTCCACCTGGCCCCTTCCGCGCCCCATGATCATCAAAGGCAAAGCCACCTCCCTGGACATCGCCCACCTGGCCGGGGTCTCCCAGCCCACCGTGTCGCGGGCCCTGCGTGGCAGCCCGATGGTCAACGCCGAGACCCGCGAGCGCATCCTGCGCATCGCCCGCGAGCTGAACTACAAGGTCGACAAGAACGCCTCCAGCCTGCGCCTGCGCAATGCCGGCACCCTGGCCCTGCTGTTCTTCGAGGACCCGACCAACGACGATTCGCTGATCAACCCGTTCTTCCATTCGATGCTGGGCTCGATCACCCGCGCCTGCGCCCTGCACGGGCAGGACCTGCTGGTCTCGTTCCAGCAGCTCTCCACCGACTGGCAGGCCGATTACGAAGACAGCAACAAGGCCGACGGCATCATCCTGCTGGGCTACGGCGACTACCACGAATCGCGCGACCGCCTGCAGCGGCTGGTCGAACAGGGTACGCACTTCGTGCGCTGGGGCGCCGCCCTGCCCGGCCAGCCCGGCGTGTCGATCGGCAGCGACAACTTCCAGGGCGGGCACGACATCACCACCCACCTGCTGCAGCAGGGCTGCCGCCGGATCGCCTTCCTCGGCCATGCCTCCAGCCATTACCCCGAATTCCAGGAGCGCTACCGCGGCCATGTGGCGGCGCTGCAGGAGCGCGGCCTGAGCGCCGAGCCAGCGCTGCAGCACGATGCCATCACCACCGAGGCTTCCGGCCAGCAGGCCTGCCAGGCGCTGCTGGCGCGCGGCGAACCGATCGATGCGATCTGCGCGGCCAGCGACCTGATCGCCATCGGTGCGATGCGGGCCCTGCGCGGGGCCGGGCTGCGGGTGCCGCAGGACGTGGCGGTCACCGGCTTCGACGACATTCCGCTGGCGGCTTCGGTGTCGCCGGCGCTGACCACCGTGCAGCAGGACACCAAGCAGGCCGGCCAGCTGCTGGTGGAGCGCCTGCTGGCACTGATCGGCCGGCAGCCGGTGGACAGCCAGAGCATCCCGGTGAAGCTGGTGGTACGCGATTCGTCGCAGCGCGGGTAGGCAGCGAAGGGCCACTGGCCCTGCCAACGCGCGACAGCCGGATTCCCCCCCCATGACCAACGGCGGATGCGCACGGACGCGGATGCGCGGATAACGCGCAGACATCGCCCAGGGAAAGGTGTACGTCGCATGCTGAAGATCGATTCGCTGTCCAAGACGTACGCCAACGGCGTGCACGCACTCAACAACGTCAGCCTGGACATCCCGCGCGGCATGTTCGGCCTGCTCGGCCCGAACGGCGCGGGCAAGTCCTCGCTGATGCGCACACTGTCCACCCTGCAGGAGGCCGACAGTGGTACGGCCACGCTCAGCATCCCCGGCGAAGCGCCAATCGACGTGCTGCGCGACAAGGACGCCGTGCGCCGCCGGCTGGGCTACCTGCCGCAGGATTTTGGCGTGTATCCAAAGGTCAGCGCGCTGGACCTGCTGGAGCATTTCGCAGTACTCAAGGGGCTGACCCAGCGTGCGCAGCGCCGCGAAGTGGTCGATGGGCTGCTGCAGCAGGTGAACCTGTGGGATGCGCGCAAGCGCAAGCTCGGCACGTTCTCCGGCGGCATGCGCCAGCGCTTCGGCATTGCCCAGGCGCTGCTGGGCGACCCGCGGCTGGTGATCGTCGATGAACCCACCGCCGGCCTCGACCCGGAGGAGCGCAACCGATTCCTCAACCTGCTGGCGGCGATCGGCGAGAACGTGGCGGTGATCCTGTCCACCCACATCGTCGAGGACGTGACTGACCTGTGCCCGACGATGGCGATCATGAACAAGGGCCAGGTGCTGTTGACCGGGCGCCCGGCCGAAGCGATCGACGCGCTGCAGCACCAGGTCTGGCGCAAGCAGGTCGATCCTTCGGAACTGGCCGACCATGAGGCGCGCTACGTGGTGCTGTCCACGCGACTGGTGGGTGGCCGCCCGGTGATCCACGTGCACAGCGCCAACGACCCCGGCGACGGCTTCGCGGCGGTGGCGCCCGACCTCGAGGACGTGTACTTCCAGCGCCTGCGCCTGCAGGCCCGTGCCCGCGCGGCGGCCTGAGCGGAGCGCGCCATGATCCTCAACTTCTTCCGGTTCGAGCTGCGCGAGCAGCTGCGTTCTCCGCTGCTGTGGCTGCTGGCCGGGCTGTTCGCCCTGCTCGCCTTCGCCGCCGCCTCCAGCGATGCCGTACAGATAGGGGGTGGCACCGGCAACGTGCACAGCAATGCGCCGACGGTGATCGCGCAGATGCTGGGCATCTTCACCCTGCTCGGCATGCTGGTCACCGCCCTGTTCGTCAGCAACGCGCTGCTGCGTGACTTCGAACTCGGCACCGCCGAACTGATCTTCGCCAGCCCGGTGAAGCGTCGCGACTACCTGGCCGGCCGCATCGCGGCAGCCCTGGCTGCGGGGTTGCTGGTCTACGTCGTGATCGCGTTCGGCCTGTGGCTGGCACCGTTCATGCCCTGGGTCGATCCTGAGCGCATGGGGCCGATCAGCTGGCGGGGCTATGCCTGGACCTTCGCGGTCATCGTCATTCCCAACCTGCTGTTCACCACCGCACTGCTTTCACTGCTGGCGGCACTGACCCGCTCGATCCTGTGGGTGTACATCGGCCTGGTCGCCTACCTGGTGCTGTTCGGCGCCAGCGCCGCCCTGCTGCGAGACATCGACAATACGTGGATCGCGGTGCTGAGCGAGCCGTTGGGCATGCGCGCGCTGGGCCGCACCATCCGCTACTGGTCCACCGCTGAACGCAACAGCGGCATTCCGGAACTGGCTGGCTACCTGCTGGCCAACCGCGCGCTGTGGCTGGGCGTGGCCGCGCTGCTGTTTGCCGCCACGTTTGCCCTGTTCCGCACCGAGCGCAGCGGCAGCGGCCGCCGTCGATGGGGCCGCAAGCCTACCCTGCCCGCTGCGGATGCCGTCGCGGTCCGTCCTGCCCGCGCGGACCTGCCACGCGTGGTTCCGGCATTCACCGCGACCACGGCCTGGCAGCAGTTCCTGCGCCAGGTGCGTTTCGACACGGGCGGCGTGCTGCGCAGCGTGCCGTTCATCGTGCTGCTGGTGCTGGGCCTGGCCAACTTCCTGCCCAGTGCGCTGTTCCGGCAAACCCTGTACGGCACCTCGATCTGGCCGGTCACCTCGCAGATGATCATGGGCCTGCAGGGTGCCTTCAGCTGGCTGCTGGTGATCATCGTGCTGTTCTTCGCCGGCGAACTGGTCTGGAAGGAACGCAGTGCGCGCATCAACGAAGTGACCGATGCCATGCCGGTGCCGAACTGGGTGCCGCTGCTGGCCAAGTTCACTGCGCTGCTGGCGGTGATCATCTGCTTCCAGGCAGCCGGCGCACTGGCCGCGATGGGCGTGCAGCTGGCCAAGGGCTACACCCATCTGGAGCCATTGCTGTACCTGCGCAGCCTGGCGCTGGATTCGGTGGTCTACATCCTGATGGGAGGCCTGGCGCTGGTGCTCCAGGTACTGACCAACAACAAGTTCGTCGGCTACGCGCTGCTGATCGTGGTGATGATCGGCCAGGGCGTGCTGGGCATGCTCGACTACACGCAGAACATCTACAACTTCGGCAGCTGGCCGATCGCCCCCTATTCGGACATGAATGGCTACGGCCACTTCCTGACCGGCCAGCTGGCGTTCCAGGGCTACTGGGCACTGTTCCTGCTGACCCTGATGTGCCTGGCCTCTGCGTTCTGGGTGCGCGGCGTCAGCCAGGGCCTGCGCCAGCGCCTGGCCCTGGCTGGTCGTCGCCTGCGCGGGCCCACCGGCGCCCTTGCCGGGCTGGCGGCGCTGGCCTTCATCGGCGTGGGCGGCTGGCTGTACTGGAGCACCAACATCCGCAACGAATTCATATCGCCCGACCAGCAGCTGGACCTGCAGGCGCGCTATGAGCGTGAACTGTCGAAGTACCGGAACCTGCCGCAGCCGCGCATCGTGGCGGTGGACAACCGCGTGGACCTGTTCCCGGAATCGCAGTCGATGGTGATCGATGCGAACTGGACGGTGCGCAACACGCATGCCGTGCCGATCCAGGACGTGCATGTCTCGATGGGCGATGACAAGCAGCTGGTCGCGGTTGACCTGGGTGGGCAGACCTTGTCGATGCACGACGCCGATCTTGGCTACCGCATCTACCGTCTGGCCACGCCACTGCAACCGGGTGAAAGCCGCAACGTCCACTTCCGGGTGGTGCAGAAACCCAACGGCATCACTGCCGGCCAGGCGCCGAGCAACATCGTCGACAACGGAACTTTCTTCAACAGCCGCGTACTGCCCTCGTTCGGTTACAACGAAGGTGCCGAGATCAGCGATCGCAACGAGCGCCGCAAACGCGACCTCGGCGAACCGCGGCGCATGCCCAAGCTGGAAGACCAAGCCGCACGTGCCAACACCTACATCTCCAATGATGCCGACTGGCTCGACTTCCGTACCACGGTCTGCACCGCGCCGGACCAGATCGCGCTGGCGCCGGGCTACCTGAAGCATGAGACCTCAGTGAACGGCCGGCGCTGCTTCAGCTATGCCATGGACCGGCCGATGCTGAACTTCTATGCCTACCTGTCGGCACGCTGGGAGGTGCGCAAGGCGACGTACAAGGGCATCCCGGTGGAGGTCTACTTCGACCCGGCGCACGGCTACAACGTGGACCGGATGATCGAAGCGGTGCAGAAATCGCTGGCCTACTACGAGGCCAACTTCACGCCCTACCAGCACCGCCAGGTACGCATCATCGAGTTCCCGGGCTATGCCCGCTTCGCGCAGTCGTTCGCCAACACCATCCCCTACTCCGAGGCCATCGGCTTCATCGCCGACCTGCGTGATCCGGACAAGGTGGACTACGTGTTCTACGTCACCGCGCACGAGATCGCCCACCAGTGGTGGGCGCACCAGGTGATCGGTGCCAACGTGCAGGGCGCAACGGTCCTTTCCGAATCGCTGTCGCAGTACTCGGCGCTGATGGTGATGGAGCAGGAGTATGGCCGCCAGCACATGCGCCAGTTCCTCAAGCGCGAACTGGATGGCTACCTGTCCGGGCGTGGTGGCGAAGCCATCGAAGAGCAGCCGCTGGAGCGCGTGGAGAACCAGCAGTACATCCATTACCAGAAGGGTTCGCTGGTGTTCTACCGGCTGCGCGAGGAAATCGGCGAGCAGGCGCTGAACCGCGCGTTGAAGCGTTTCCTGCAGGACAAGGGGTTCCAGCAGCCGCCCTACACCACCTCGCGCGAACTGCTGGGCTACATCCGTGCAGAGACCCCGGCCGATCGCCAGCAGCTGGTCACCGACCTGTTCGAGAAGATCAGTTTCTACGACAACCGGGTGATGGCCGCCAGCGCGCGCAAGCGCGATGACGGTCGCTACGACGTGACCCTGGACCTGCACGCGGCCAAGCAGTACGCCGATGGCAAGGGCAAGGAAAGCGACGGCACGATGGATGACTGGGTCGAGATCGGCGTGTTCGCCAACGGGCCTTCGGGCAAGGAACGCGACCAGAAAGTGCTGTACCTGCAGCGCCACCACATCACCGGCGCCGCGCCGAAAATCACCGTGACCGTGGACGAGAAGCCGGATGAGGCGGGCTTCGACCCGTACAACAAGCTGATCGACCGGGTGAGCAGTGACAACCGGCGCAAGGTGACGATGTGAGGTGATCGAGCGCCGGCCCCCTTGCCGGCGCTCCGCGTGGAACCTTTAGTGCCGAGGCATGCTGTCGACGAGAGCCGCGAAGGTTCAGCGCACCGGGGGCTTCGGCCCCAGCACCGCCAGCAGCACGAAGACCACGATCGAGGCAACGGTGCCGAGCGCCGCCGGCAAGCCGAACGCCCAGGCCGAGCGCCCCTGCTGGCGCGCCCATTGCGCCAGATGCCAGGCCGCGCCCAGGTTGATCAACCAGGCAATGACGAACACCGGCCATAGCACCATGCCCACCGCGCGCAGCACGGGCATGGACACCAGCGCGACGACGATCGCCGCGATCAGGAAGATCAGCGCAGAGCGGGAATGGCCCGGTGCGAGCGTGTTCATGCGGAAATCCTGCGCACCATCACCAGTACGCGATGGCTGCGGTTGTCGGCTTCCTGCAGCGGCTTCCAGCCCAGCCGGGCGTAAAGGCCGCCATCCAGCGCTTCGGTCTGCAGGTACAGGTCGGTAACCCCCATCCGCGCCGCCCGCGCCGCCGCCTGTTCCACCAGCGCGCCAGCCAGCCCACGCCCGCGATGACTATCGGCCACGAACACGCTGCCCAGCCAGTGCTCGTACTGCGGAAAGGCCTGCATCTCGCGGCGCTTGAGCTGCACTGCGCCGACCAACTGGCCGCCATCGAAGGCGGCGATCAGATGCGGGAAGCCGTCGGCATCCTGCACTGGGTTGAGCCGTTGCAGTTCCTGTTCCAGAGACAGGCCGGCGTCGCGGCCCCATTGCGCGTGATACCACTGCGCCAACTGCTGCCGTTCCGGTGCCCCGGCGGGTAATACCCTGAATTCCATGGCCATGCCTTGATGGGGAAGCGTTCTGTAGTGTCGAGCCATGCTCGACTCATCCGGTATTTCGCGAAATGCAGTCGAGCAGGGCTCGACTCTACAGAATGCGCGGCGGCGGTTCAGCCCTGCGCGAAATCCTTCAGGATCTCGCCGACGCCGCTGGGCGAAATTTCGAAGCCCAGCGGGGTACCCGGGTTGATCACCACGCCGTAGCCACCCGGCACGCGGCGCAGCACGTCCAGCATGAGCCAGCGGATCTGGTGCGGGGCCTGTTGGCTGTAGATGCCGACCCGCGACGGATCGGTGAACACGGCCACGTGCAGGGTGCCCTGCTTGTCGAACAGCAGCGGGTCGAAGCCGCTGCCGTCGGGGGTGACCAGGCTGCCGGTCAACAGCACCACCTCGGAGGCGACGAAGGCCTCCATGAAAGCGCGGATCGGCACCGCCCCGTCCATCGCCGCCTTCAGCAGGGTTTCGATCGGGGTCTGCGGGGCGAGGTCGGTCATGGCGGTACGGCAGGCTGCGGGAGGGGGCTATTGTAGAGTCGAGCTTGCTCGACTGCTCGAGAAACGTGCCAACCAAGGTTGGCACCCACCAGAGCGGTAGGCAGGCGCCAGGAATCCGGGGGTCGGCCAGCCGGCCGGCACTACCGCCCCAGCCGCTGGTCCCGTGCCCGTTGGTCGGCCATCGCCTTGTCCAGCTCGGCCTGCAGCGCCGGCTGCTGTACGGCAGCCTCCAGCACATAGACCTTCACCCCGTGCGCCGGCACTTCCGCCGTCAGCGCCTCCTTCACCTTCAGCTCGCCGCCGTCCAGCGCATCGCGCCAGCGACCGGCCTGAACGAAGCGCGTCACGCTGAAGGCCTTGGCCCGGTCGCCCTTGTTCAGCAGCACCAGCGCGGTCTGTGCCACATCGCTGTGCTGCAGCACCCGGAAGAACACCGCCTCGTCGCCTTGCAGGCGCTCGTTGACCTGCAGGCCGCGCTGCAGCGCCGGGGTGGCCTCACGCAGCCGGGCGATGCGCTGCAGCGGCGCGAAGATCGGGCTCTGCGGCGCGGCATCCACGCGCGGCTGGCCGAAGAAGGCGCGGTTGCCGGCATGCTCGGCGCGGCCGCGCATGAATCCGGTTTCCGAACCGTAATAGACCACGGGGATGCCGCGCGCGGTGAACAGCCAGTTGTGCGCATCGATGAAGCCGGTGTCGCTGGCCTGCAGGCGTGGCATGTCATGGTTGTCGTAGAAGCTCATCAGCTCGTACGGGTTGGCGTACGGCCCACCGCTCAGGTGCAGCGGCTCGGCCAGGGTCTCAAAGCCCTTTCCTGCGGTGCCGAAGGTCTGTTCCAGGGCACCGCGCAGCGGGAAGTCCAGCACGCTCACATTGGCGTTGGCCGGCCAGGTGTGCTCGGCAATGCGCGCGGCATCGTAATCGAACGCTTCGCCGAACATGAACATGCCAGGATGCTCGGCGCGGATGCGCTTGACGAAGGCATGCCACCACGGATGCGGCAGCCAGCCGATGGTGTCGATGCGCAGCGCGTCCACGCCCTGCGCGGTCCACTGCAGGTAGGCGCCGACCAGGTAGTCCATCACCGCCGGGTTGTCCTGGTTGAAGTCGGACAGCTCGGCGAGATTGCCATCGAAGATCGAACCGTCCTTGCTGTCGACCGGGCCGATGCTGTTGTAGAACGCATGCAGCGGATTGTGCTTCGGGTCCAGCTTCTGCGGCGGCAGGTTCTGGTGGTCGGCGATCAGCTTTCCGTCCTTGTCGAAGATCTGGCCGAACTGCGGCTGCCGCGTCGGCATGGTCCAGGCCGGCGAGCCATGGTTGCCGACGATGTCCAGCACCACCTTCAGGCCGGCGCCGTGCAGGCCCTTGGTCAGCCCGGCGAAATCCAGGTCCTTGCTGGGGAGGTGCTCATCGAGCTTGTAGAAGTTGATGCCCCAGTAGCCGTGGTAGCCGGTCTTGCCACGGTCGGTCAGCGTGCTGGTGCAGCTGATCGGCTTGCTGCCGGTGAAGGCTTCATCGGGGTTGTCGACGATCGGCGTGATCCACACCGCGCCGAAGCCAAGATTGCGGATGTACTGCGCATTGTCGAGCACGCCGCGGAAATCACCGCCAAGGTAGCCGATGTTGCCGTCCACCTTGTCCGGGCATGGCACCGGGATATCGAAGGTACGATGCGTGCCGCCCTGGTCGCGATGATCGTTGGACGGGTCGCCGTTGACGAAACGGTCGGTGACCACGAAGTACACCGCATCGCTGGCGAACGGCTCGGTGGTACCCACGTAATCCGGGCGCGGCGCAGCCGCCGCATGGCCGGCCAGCAGCACCAGGGAAACAGCAACAGACAGCGCACTACGCATCACACCACCTCCGGACGGGACGGGACCCGCAGCACGCACAGGCCGGCGACGAACAGGCTGCAGCCACCCAGCACCAGCACATGCATTGGCTGG
This sequence comes from Stenotrophomonas maltophilia group sp. Smal17, assembly GCF_030237045.1. Classification (NCBI taxonomy): domain Bacteria; kingdom Pseudomonadati; phylum Pseudomonadota; class Gammaproteobacteria; order Lysobacterales; family Lysobacteraceae; genus Stenotrophomonas; species Stenotrophomonas maltophilia group sp. Smal17. The sequence continues at coordinate 5,910 of NZ_JASJSU010000040.1, read as the reverse complement.
CCACCCAGCCAGGTACGCAGGGCAAAGCCGAGCGCACTGGCCGCGACCAGCTGCGGGATCACGATGAAGAAATTGAAGATGCCCATGTACACGCCCATCTTCGACGCGGGCACACTGTCGGACAGCAACGCATAGGGCAGCGACAGGATCGATGCCCAGGCGAAGCCGACGCCGACCATCGACAGCAGCAGCCAGTGTGGATCGCGGATGAACATCAGCGAGACCAGCCCGGCACCGCCCAGCCACAGATTGACCAGGTGGCTCCAGCGCAGGCCGATCATCCGCACCATCGGCGGGATCAGTACCGCAGCCAGCGCGGCGAAACCGTTGTAGGCACCAAACAGCACGCCCACCCAGTTGGCGCCTTCGTTGTAGGCCACCGACTGCGGATCGGTCGAACCGAAGTGGGTACCGGCCACCGCGGCGGTGGTGTAGATCCACATCGCAAACAACGCGAACCACGAGAAGAACTGCACCCACGCCAGCCGACGCATGGTCACCGGCATCGCGCGCAGGTCGCCGACGATGGCCGCCAGCATGTGCGTGCCCGGCAACGCGCGCGCCAGTGCCAGCAGCAGGCCGTAGCCGGCGCACAGGCCGGCCAGCACGTACAGCATCTTGTCGCCCTGGCGCCAGGCAATCAGCAGCGCCAGCAGCACGCCGATTCCCAGCCACAGGGCCACCTGGCCCCACGATGCGGGCCCGATGACTGCGGTGCCGGCATGGTGCGCCGGTGGCTCGGCATCCTCGAAGCCGGCCAGTTCCGCCGGGGAATACTCGCGGGTGCTGAGCACCGTCCAGGTGATCGCCGCCAGCAGCACCACCGCACCGAAGTAGAACGCATAGCGCACCGTATCCGGCACCTCGCCGGCAGCAGCGGTGTTGGCCACGCCGAAGTGGGCCAGGAGGAACGGCAGGAAGCTGGCCACGATGGCGCCGACGCCGATGAAGAAGCTCTGCATCGCGTAGCCGGCGGGACGCTGGCGCGGCGCCAGCTGGTCGCCGACGAAGGCGCGGAACGGCTCCATCGATACGTTGATGGACGCGTCCAGCACCCACAACGTGCCGGCGGCGATCCACAGCGCGGGCGAATTCGGCATCACCAGCAGCGCCAGCGTGGTCAGCACCGCACCGATCATGAAGAACGGACGGCGGCGGCCCCAGCGCGTCCAGGTGCGGTCGGACAGGTAGCCGATCACCGGCTGCACCAGCAGGCCGGTCAGCGGCGCAGCGATCCACAGCCCTGGCACCGCGTCCATGTCCGCGCCCAGGGTCTCGAAGATGCGGCTGGCATTGGCGTTCTGCAGGGCGAACCCGAACTGGATGCCGAGGAAGCCGAAACACATGTTCCAGATCTGCCAGAACGACAGCTGCGGCTTGGCAGGACGGTTCATCGTGCGTCCTCTTCCGTTGCCACCTGGGCGACCTTCAGCGCCTGCACCTGGGCCTGGTTGAGCACGCCCTCGCGGCCGCCCTTGCCCCCGGTGTAGTGCGCGAAGTGCTGCAGCACGCTCATGTTGAAGCCCTCTTCAAGCGTGACCATGCACTGCCCCTTGGGCACCGTGAACGTTGCCGAGGTCGAGTCCTGTACGCCCACGCTGTGCGGCATCGTGACCGTCTGCTTCTGCATAGGCTGGCCCGGGCACTGCAGCACCACCTGCTTCACCACCGCGGTGACGCCGGTGTTGATCGGCCCGTTCGGGTTGCTGTACTGCAGGCGCAGGCGCACCCGCCCGGCGTTGGCCGTAGCGAACTGCCAGCGCTGCTCGCCCTGCAACAGCTGCTGCGGCCCGACGCAGACCGTCGGGCCGTGCAGTGATTCCAATGCGCCCTCGCGCCGGGTCAGGCTGAGGCAATGCTGCAGGCCATCGTCGCTGACGTGCACCTGGCCACTGCTGGCGGCGACCTGCTTGCCGTCCTTCCACAGCCGCTGACCGGCCGCCACCGGCACGGTCCAGCCGGCGCCAGTGCGCGTGGCCTGCGGTGCAGGCGGCGTGGCCGGCGCACGGGCATTGGCGTCGGCGGTCATGCCGCGGCCTCCCGCCGCGGCCGGTGCGGCCACCAGCTGCACCGTGGTCGTGTTGCCGTGGGTCTGCGTGCTGCCGGCTACCAGCAGGCCAGCCCCCAGCGACGCCGGGCGCTCCAGCACGTAGCGCTTGCCGCCGGCTTCCAGGCTGATGCGACGCTGCGTGCCGAACAACTCCGGCACCAGCACCGCCGGCAGCTTGGGCTGCACACGACCATCGTCCTGCACGCCGAACACGCCCTCGATCACCATCGACAGGTACCCCGCCACCGACCACAGCTGGCGCTCGGAGTTGACCACCGGCCCACTGAGCTTGCCTTCATCGACATGCACGGCCAGGCTGACCAGCTCATAGTTCTCCATGTTGGAACCGGCCAGCGCCGCGCCCTGCATCAGCGAACGGATCTCGGCGGCAATGCGTGGCGCATCGTCCAGCTGGCGCGCGGCACGCAGCGAGTAGGCGCTGACGAATGGCCAGATCGCGCGGTTGTGGTAGATCGGCTGCTGCGCTTCCTGCGGCCAGACCACCGGGCTGCCGGCCGGCCCCATCGGGTACGTCGCCAGCGCGCGCCGCGCGCGCTCGGCCGGCAACACCTCGGCGAGGATGCCGAGCGACAGGCCCAGCAGATCGACCTTGGCGTACGGCACCGGGTGCGCGGCTTCGCCGATGTAGCTCATGTACTGGCCGATATCCTCGCGCCAGAAGCGCGCATCGATCTGCTTCGCCAACGCATCGGCCCACCCCTTGTAGTCCGCCGCGCGGGCATCGCCCTGCTGGCCGGCCAGGCGTTCGGCCAGGCGCAGCGCCTGGTAGTGCAGCACGTTGGTGGACAGTGCGTACGAGTCACCGATGAAGCGCACGTCCTCGCGCGTCCAGTCCGGATAGGTCTGCTCGCGCCAATCGAGGAACGAGGTCTCGCCGCGGTACAGGCCCATCTGCGCGTCGAACACCATCGCACGGTCCTGCGCCAGCGTGCCCTGCAGCGCCTGCCAGACCTGGTCGGCAAACGCCGGATCATCCAGCAGGTGGCGTGCGGCCAGGAACCACACCACGCGGTCGCTGCTGATCGGCCAGCTGCCGCCGGACCCGGTGTCCTGCGCGACGAACAGGCCGGGCGTATGCCCATCGCGCGCGGCCGACAGCTTGAACTGCAGCGATTGCCGGGTGCGCTGCGGATCCAGCCGTGCCAACGCCAGGTCGGCGGCGAAGCTGACATCGCGGGTCCACACATAGGGCCAGCGCGCGCCGGTCTGGAAGCATTCGCACGGTACCGGTCGGCCCTCGTCGAATGCAGGATCGCGGATCGCATCCACGCGATCCTGGTCCATCTCCTGCTGGGCCAGCGCGAACAGCGCATCGAACATCACGCTGCCGGTCTGGCTGCGCATCGGTGCGGCTGCGATCTGCACTGCGCCCTTCGGCGCATGCAGCGCGAAGCTGCCGCCGGCAGCGGCTTCGGCGCGCGCCCGGCGGCCGTCGAATTGCAGGTCGGCCGCCTGCGCGGTCGAACCCAGCGCTGCCCCCAGGGCAGCGGTCAGGCAAATGATCTTCAGCATCGAAGCGGCGGACCGGCTTGCGCCCGTCGGCCTCCCTCCCTCTCTGCACGCGTTGTAGGTCCGCACCATCGTTGCCGACGGGCGGGCACGGCTCCTCCCTCAAGGTGCCTTGGCCCCATGGTAGACGCGGGGCTGTCGGCTGCGTCCGGCTGCATACGTATTCATGGCGTCGTGCGGTAGCGCACCTGTCGCACTGGCTTATGGTCCGGGTCTGCCAACGGCGCCTTGGGAGGGGAAATGCCGATGTCACCCACTGCTGTACGGCCCATGCTCGCGCTCGTGTTCGGCCTGGCGTTGCTGGCAATGGCCGCGTTGGCGCAGGCCGCGCCGCAGGTCGTCAGTGTCGAATCGCCGGGCAAGGTGCTCAAGGCCAGCCTGGTACTGGACGGCGGCACCGCCCGCTACCGCGTCGAGCGTTTCGGCGAGACCGTGGTGGAGGATTCGAAGCTCGGCTTCGCCCTGCGCGACGGCCGCCTGGACCGTGATTTCACCGTACTCGGCCAGCAGCGGCGCAGCGTCGATGACAGCTGGGAACAACCCTGGGGCGAACGCCGGGTCACCCGCAACCACTTCAACGAGCTGACCGTGCAGCTGGCCGAGACCAGCGGCAGCAAGCGCCGGCTGGATGTGGTGTTCCGCGTCTACGACGATGGCCTGGGCTTCCGCTACGTGTTCCCCGAGCAGCCGAGCCTGCGCGAGGCGATCATCGATGACGAGCTGACCGAGTTCGCCATTGCGCCGGAATCGACCGCCTGGTGGATTCCCGCCGGCGAGCCGATCCACTACGAATACCTGTACCAGCGCACGCCGCTGCGTGAGGTGCCGCTGGTGCATACGCCGATGACCCTGCGCAGCCGCGATGGCCTGCACGTGGCGATCCATGAGGCGGCGCTGGTGGACTATGCCGGCATGTGGCTGCGCCGCACCGAGGGCCAGCGCCTGCGCGCGCAGCTTTCGCCCTCGGCCGAAGGCTGGAAGGTGCGCCGCGCCCTGCCCTTTGCCACGCCGTGGCGCACGCTGCAGATCGCCGACCGTGCCGGCGGGCTGGTCGAATCGGACCTGATCCTCAACCTCAACGAACCCAATGCGCTGGGCGATGTGAGCTGGGTGAAGCCGGCCAAATACCTGGGCGTGTGGTGGTCGATGCACCTGGACAACGAGAGCTGGGCGAGCGGCCCGAAGCACGCGGCCACCACCGCGAAAACGAAGAAGGTGATCGACTTCGCCGCTGCGCATGGCTTCCGCGGCGTGCTGGTGGAAGGCTGGAATCCCGGCTGGGACGGTATGTGGGTGGGCAACGGTTACGACTTCGATTTCACCCGCGCCACGCCCGATTTCGATATCGAGGTACTGTCGGCATATGGCCTGAAGAAGGGGGTGCACCTGATCGGCCACCACGAAACCGGCTGTGCCATCGAACACTACGAGGACCAGCTGGATGCTGCGCTGGACCTGTACGCACGGTTGGGCGTAGACCAGTTCAAGACCGGTTACGTCTGCGACGACGGCCAGGTTGACCGTCGCAATCCGAGCGGCGGCCCGCTGTGGCGCGAGTGGCACGACGGGCAGTTCATGGCCCGCCACCACCTGAAGGTGGTGCAGGAGGCGGCGCGCCGGCACCTGTCGGTGAACCCGCATGAGCCGATCAAGGACACCGGCCTGCGCCGCACCTACCCGAACTGGATCTCGCGCGAAGGCGCGCGCGGCATGGAGTACAACGCCTGGGGCCAGCCACCGAACCCGCCCGAGCATGAGGTCAACCTGGTGTTCACCCGCATGCTGGCCGGTCCGATGGACTACACCCCCGGCATCCTCAGCCTGAAGGGCCGCCACGGCCAGGCCATTCCCAGCACGCTGGCGCGGCAGCTGGCGCTGTACGTGGTGCTGTACAGCCCGATCCAGATGGCCGCCGACCTGCCCGAGCACTACCTGCAGCACCGCGAGGCGTTCCGCTTCATCGAAGACGTGGCGGTGGACTGGGAGCAGAGCCGCGTGCTTGATGGCGAAGTGGGCGACTACGTGACGATCGTGCGCCTCGACCGCAACAGCCGCGACTGGTTCCTCGGCAGCATCACCGACGAGCACGGCCGCGTGCTGCCGGTGTCGCTGGGCTTCCTCGAGCCAGGCGTGCGCTATCGCGCCGAGATCTACCGCGATGGCGAGGGCGCCGACTTCCGCGCCAATCCGTTCGCGTTCGTGCGCGAAACCCGCGAGGTGACCAGCGCCGACGCACTGACGCTGGTGCTGGCACCGGGGGGTGGGCAGGCCATCCGATTCACTCCGCTTTGAATGCACCGGTAGTGCCGGCCGCTGGCCGGCAAACCGGT
>NZ_JASJSU010000003.1:50076-96752 GCF_030237045.1 Stenotrophomonas maltophilia group sp. Smal17 | reverse complement strand
GGCACCTACCAGGGCGGGGGAGTGGTTGCCACCTGCCAGGGCGGGGGAGCGCCAGTCGAGCAAGCTCGACTCTACAAAGGGCGCCGGCGTTACAGGGCCTGACGGCCGGGCGCGGTAGAATTCCCGGCCATCCCAGAACCACCGGATCCCGATGAGCCCCAGCCCCGCCGAACGCGCCGAAGACCTTCGCCGGCAGATCGCCCAGGCCAACCGCGCCTACCACGAGCTGGATGCGCCGGAGATCCCCGACGTCGACTACGACCGGCTGGTGCGCGAGCTGGAAGCGCTGGAGCGCGAGCATCCGGAGCTGGCACGTGCCGACAGCCCGACCCAGCAGGTCGGCGCCCGTCCCTCCGGCCGTTTCCCGGAAGTACGCCACGCGGTGCCGATGCTGTCGCTGTCCAATGCCTTCAGCGATGAGGAAGTGGCCGACTTCGTGCGCCGCATCGATGAGCGCCTGGGCCGTCGCAGCCTGCAGTTCTCGGCCGAGCCGAAGATGGATGGCCTGGCGATCAGCCTGCGCTACGAAGAAGGTCATTTCGTGTTGGGCGCCACCCGCGGCGATGGCAGTACCGGCGAGGACGTGACTGCCAACCTGCGTGAGATCGGCGACATCCCCAAGCGCCTGCATGGCAAGAACTGGCCCGACGTGCTGGAGGTGCGCGGCGAGGTCTACATGGCCCGCGCCGACTTCGAGGCCTACAACGAACGTGCGCGCCAGCAGGGTGGCAAGGTGCTGGCCAACCCGCGCAATGCCGCCGCCGGTTCGTTGCGCCAGCTGGACCCGAAGATCAGCGCGCAGCGCAGGCTGAGCTTCTTCGCCTACGGCACCGGCGAGGTGCAGGGCGGCGAACTGCCCGACACCCATTCGGGCACGCTGGCCCAGCTTGGCGCCTGGGGCTTCCCGGTCAGTGCGCTGTGCAAGGTGGTGGAAGGCACCGACGGCCTGCTCGGCTATTACCGCGATATCGGTGAGCGCCGCGATGGCCTGCCGTTCGACATCGATGGCGTGGTCTACAAGCTGGACGATCGCGCCGGCCAGCAGGCGATGGGCTTCGTCTCGCGTGCGCCGCGCTGGGCCATCGCGCACAAGTTCCCGGCGCAGGAACAGAGCACCACCGTTGAGGCGATCGAGATCCAGATCGGCCGCACCGGTGCCGCGACGCCGGTCGCGCGGCTGGCGCCGGTGGCGGTGGCCGGTGTGATCGTGTCCAACGCCACCCTGCACAACGCCGACCAGATCGCACGGCTGGATGTGCGCGTGGGCGATAGCGTGATCGTTCGCCGCGCCGGTGACGTGATCCCGGAAGTGGTCAGCGTCATCCTCGACCGCCGCCCGCCGGGCACCACGCCATGGCAGATGCCGACGCGCTGCCCGGTGTGCGGTTCGGAGATCGTGCGCGAGGAAGGTGCGGCGGCATGGCGCTGCTCCGGCGAGCTGTCCTGCCCGGCGCAACGCAAGGAAGCCATTGCCCATTTCGCCTCGCGCCGCGCGATGGACATCGATGGTTTGGGTGACAAGTACATTGAAACCCTGGTCGATGCCGGTATCGTCAAAAGTGTGGCCGATCTGTACCGCCTCAGCCGCGACCAGCTGCTGCACCTGAAGCTGGTGCTGGATGCTGAAGATCCCTCGGCGCTGGCCGCCGCGCTGAAGCTGCATCTGCCGGCCGAAGGCAGCGGTGCGGTGCTCAACGCGGTGCTCAAGCTGGATGGCACTGATCCGGGCTGGCGCGCACAGGCGCTGGTACAGCCGGCCAGCTTCGATTGGAACACGAAGAAGATCGCCACCAAGTGGGCCGACAACCTGATCGCGGCGATCGATGCAAGCCGCGCCGCCACGCTGGAGCGGCTGCTGTTCGCGCTCGGCATCGAACACGTCGGCGAGAGTACGGCCAAGGCGTTGGCGCAGTGGTTCGGTGATCTGGAGCTGATCCGCCACCTGCCGTGGCCACTGTTCAAGCGCGTACCGGACATCGGCGGCGAAGTGGCGCGTTCGCTCGGTCACTTCTTCGAGCAGCAGGGCAACCAGCAGGCCATCGATGACCTGCTGCAGGTCGGCCAGGTGCGCATCAGTGATGTGCATGCGCCCAGTGCAAAGTTGCGCGAAGGCCTGGATCTTGCGCAGCTGCTGGTTGAATCGGAAATCCCCGGAATCACGCGCCTGCGCGCGGAGAAGCTGGTGGCGGCGTTGCCGGGCGCCCAGGCGGTGCTGGATGCCGAACATGGCCAGTTCGTCAACGCGGGCCTGCCGGACGACACCGCGCGCGGCCTGGCGCAGTGGCTGGACGCCGAAGGTCATGGCGTGATGCTGCTGGCGGCCGAAAAGGCGATGCAGCTGATCCTGGCCAAGGCGCCGGCGCTGGCCGAGATCGTGGCCGGCCCGCTGGACGGGCAGACCGTGGTGCTGACCGGCACCCTGGCCCAGCTCACCCGCGATGCCGCCAAGGAGCGCCTGGAGGCACTCGGTGCCAAGGTCTCCGGCAGCGTCTCGAAGAAGACCAGCTTCGTGGTGGCCGGTACCGAGGCGGGCTCCAAACTGGACAAGGCGCAGTCGCTGGGCGTGCCGGTGTGGGACGAGGACCGACTGCTGGCCTACCTCGCCGAACACGAATGATGACTTCGCCGGGTGCCTCGCGCCCGGCCTGAAACACAAAGGAACACCGATGCAGACCGCCCCGCTGGATTTCCGCCTCGCCACCCGCGCCGATGAGGAACGGTTGATCGCGTTGATGCGCGAGTTCTATGCCGAAGACAGGATCGACTTCGATGATGCGCGCGTGCGTCGCGGCGTGGATGCACTGCTGGCCGACCCGCGCAACGGCGAAGTGCTGCTGTGGTTGGACGAGGCGGCTGACGTGGTGGGCTACGCGGTGATCGCGATGGGCTTCAGCCTGGAACAGGGCGGCCACTTCATGCTGCTGGACGAGTTGTACCTGAGCCATCGCGCGCGTGGTCGTGGCCGTGGCAAGCAGGCGCTGGCCATCTGCGAACAGCGTGCCCGCGGGCGGGGCGTCAGCCGGCTGCGCCTGGAAGTGAACCACCACAATGAACTGGCGCGCCGCCTGTACCTGGCCAGCGGCTACATCGATGACACCCGTGACCTGCTGACCCTGCCGCTGGACCATCCGCGTCCGGAGGGGATCCTGTGAGCGCGGCCCTGCTGCGCACGCTGCAGCAGCGCGCGTCACTCAATGCGCTGGTGCGTCGCTTCTTCGCCGAGCGCGATGTGCTGGAGGTGGAGACGCCGATCCTGTCGGTGGCGGGCAACACCGAACCGAACATCGACAGCTTCCATACCGATTTCACCGGCCACGTCGATGCCGGCGGCCGCCGCCGCTGGCTGCGCACCTCGCCGGAGTATCCGCTCAAGCGCCTGTTGGCGGCCGGTGTTGGCGACTGCTATGAGCTGGGCCGGGTGTTCCGCAACGGCGAGGCCGGTGGCCGCCACAACCCGGAGTTCACCATGCTGGAGTGGTATCGGGTCGGCTGGGACCACCACCGGCTGGTGCAGGAAACCGCCGAGCTGGTCGGCCAGGCGCTGGCCCTGGTCGGGCGCAGTGCATCCCTGCGCGTGCTGAGCTACCGCGAGCTGTTCCAGCAGCATGTGGGCGTGGACCCGTTCGACGCCGATGAGCCCGCACTGCGCGCCGCACTGGGCGATGTGCATATCGATCCGGTCGGCCTGACCCGCGATGACTGGCTGGATCTGTTGATGACCCACCATATCCAGCCGCATTTCGATGACGCGGTGATGACCGTGGTGCATGACTGGCCCGCCAGCCAGGCAGCATTGGCCCGCATCCGCCCCGGCACGCCGCCGCTGGCGGAACGCTTCGAGTTGTACCTGGGGCCGGTGGAGCTGGCCAACGGTTATCACGAACTGAACGATGCCCACGAGCAGCGTGCGCGTTTCCAGCGTGACCTGCAGCGTCGGCATGAGCGCGGCCAGGTGCAGCCGGCGCTGGACGAAGCGTTGCTGGCCGCATTGCCGTCGTTGCCGGCCTGTGCCGGCGTCGCCGTCGGCGTCGACCGCCTGCTGATGGCGATGAACCGCACGCCACGCATTGCCGATGTGCTGGCCTACGACTTCGCCCATGCGTGAGCGCAGCGCTTTGCTGAACATCGAAGACTGAACGGATTGCTGCGTTCGCGCGCTTGCTTCGGCAAGCAGGATGATGCTCTTATCACGGCAGATGCGAGACACTGGCATCGGAATTCGTCCACTCCTGTTGGGGAAGGCATTGGTCAAGTGGTTTGCGGTCGTCGCTGCTCCGGTGTACTCCATCGCGCTCTGGGGTGCCTGGCTGCCGTCCTCGGCGTCTGCCCAGCAGGTTGGCTACGACGATGCAGTGGTGACCTGCGAATCGCGTGACATGGCGTGGGTGCATTGCGATATCGATGTCAGCAATGGCGTCGACCTGGTCCGCCAGCTGTCCAACAGCAGCTGCATCCGTGGCAGCGAATGGGGGACCGACCGCAGTGGCGTCTGGGTCACCCTGGGCTGCCGCGCCGAGTTCCGCGCGCGCCGCGCTGCCGGTGCCACCGGTGCTGCCACCGAAGGCAAGCGCCTGGTCCGTCGCGTGGTGCGTTGTGAATCCAACGGCCGCCCGCAGAGCTGCCCGGTGCGCCTGGACGGTGCCCCGGTACGCCTGCTGCGGCAGCTGTCGGCGCTGCCGTGCCGGGAAGGGCAGGGTTGGGGCTACAAGCGCAATGAAGTGTGGACCAGCCGCGGCTGCCAGGGTGATTTCGAGGTGGCCGATGATGAGGGCCGCTTCGTCGACGTGCCGCGCAGGTTGACCTGCGAATCCAAGTCGAAGAAGCGCCGCTTCTGCGGCGCCAGCATCTCGGTGGGGGCTGCCGTCTCCGAGCAGCTGTCCAACACGCCGTGCGAGGAGGGCAGCACCTGGGGCTGGAACCGCAACGGGATCTGGGTGGACGGCGGCTGCCGCGCCGAATTCCTGGTGAACTGAGCCGGGCAGGCTCCAACGCTGCCGGGCGTGGCCCTACAATGGGCCCATGAACACTGCCTCCGACATCGATTACGCCCGCTACGACCACATCCGCCCGATCCTGTGGACCGGCGATGCCCTGCAACTGCTGGACCAGCGCAAGCTGCCGTTCGTGGTCGAGCATGTGGTCTGCCATGACAGTGACGAGGTCGCCTCGGCCATCCACGCACTGACCGTGCGCGGTGCGCCGGCGATCGGTATCGCGGCTGCCTGGGGCGTGGTGCTGGCGGCACGTGACGTGCAGGCGGCCGATGGCATGCAGGCACTGCAGCAGCTGGAGCCGGCGCTGCAGCGCTTGAACGCTTCGCGTCCGACCGCAGTCAATCTGGCCTGGGCGCTGGCACGCATGCGCCGTTGCCTGAACGCTGCCGGCCCGGACTGGAAGGCATTGCTGGCCGCGGAAGCGCAGGCCATTGCCGAGGAAGACCTGGCCGCCAACCGTCACATGGGGGCGCTGGGCGCGGGCCTGATCGACGCTGGCAGCGGGGTGCTGACCCATTGCAATACCGGCTCGCTGGCCACCGCCGGGTTCGGTACCGCACTGGGCGTGATCCGTGCCGGCATGGCCCAGCACCGCATCGCCCGTGTCTTCGCCGGCGAAACGCGGCCGTGGCTGCAGGGCGCGCGCCTGACCGTGTGGGAGCTGCAGCAGGATGGCATCGACGCCACCCTGATCGCCGACTCGGCCGCGTCGCACCTGATGAAGACCGGTGCCGTGCAGTGGGTGATCGTCGGTGCCGATCGCATCTGCGCCAATGGCGATACCGCCAACAAGATCGGCACCTACCAGCTGGCCATTGCGGCCCGCCACCACGGCGTCAGGTTCATGGTCGTGGCACCGTCCTCCACCGTGGACATGGAGACCGTGGACGGCAGCCAGATCGAGATCGAGCAGCGCGATCCGGGCGAGCTGTACGGCGTGGGCGGCACCCGCACCGTGGCCGAGGGCATTGCCGCCTGGAACCCGGTATTCGACGTCACCCCGGGCGAGCTGATCGACGCCATCGTGACCGAGCGCGGGGTGATCCTGAACCCGACCGTGGAGAACATGCGCGCCGCCTTCGGCGGTTGAAGCGCAGGGGAGGGGCAGCGTGACCTCCGCCCCCGGGTCGTGCCGGCCGCTGGCCGGCAACCCCTAAGTTCCTGATTTGTGCCGGTAAAATCCCCGTAAAGGGAGGCGGAAAACGGCCTGTTGTGGTAGTATCCACAGGTTGAATCGAGGTTCCGGCACGACCCCCTCCCGCAGAGGGCTGCGCCGGACTGGACCGCTACCAGACAACGGAACCCGAATGGCAGAAACCGCCAAGGAAATCATCCAGGTCAACCTGGAAGACGAGATGCGCAAGAGCTACCTCGATTACGCCATGAGCGTGATCGTGGGCCGCGCGCTCCCGGATGCGCGCGACGGCCTCAAGCCGGTGCATCGTCGCGTGCTGTTCGCGATGAACGAGTTGAACGCGCACAGCAACAAGCCCTACTTCAAGTCGGCGCGTATCGTCGGTGACGTCATCGGTAAGTACCACCCGCATGGCGATCAGTCGGTGTACGACACGCTGGTGCGCCTGGCACAGCCGTTCTCGCTGCGTTACATGCTGGTCGATGGCCAGGGTAACTTCGGTTCGATCGACGGCGACTCCGCCGCGGCGATGCGATACACCGAGGCGCGCATGTCGCGCCTGGCGCATGAGCTGATGGCGGACATCGACAAGGAAACCGTCGATTTCCAGCCCAACTACGACGAAAAGGAACTGGAGCCGACGGTCATGCCGACCCGGTTCCCGAACCTGCTGGTCAATGGTTCGGCCGGTATCGCAGTGGGCATGGCGACCAACATCCCGCCGCACAACCTGAGCGAATCGATCAACGCCTGCATCGCGCTGATCGACAACCCGGACATCGATGTCGACGGCCTGATGGAGTACATCCCGGGCCCGGACTTCCCGACCGCCGGCATCATCAACGGCACCGCCGGCATCGTCGCCGGCTACCGCACCGGCCGTGGCCGCGTGCGCATCCGTGCCAAGGCTGATATCGAAGTGGCCGACAACGGCCGCGAATCGATCATCGTCACTGAAATTCCTTACCAGGTGAACAAGGCGCGTCTGATCGAGAAGATCGCCGAGCTGGTCAAGGAAAAGAAGATCGAAGGCATCAGCGAGCTGCGCGATGAGTCCGACAAGGACGGCATGCGCATCTACATCGAGATCAAGCGCGGTGAATCTGCCGAGGTTGTGCTGAACAACCTGTACCAGCAGACGCAGATGGAGTCGGTGTTCGGCATCAACATGGTGGCGCTGGTCGATGGCCGCCCGCAGTTGATGAACCTCAAGCAGATGCTGGAGGCGTTCGTCCGCCACCGTCGCGAAGTGGTCACCCGCCGCACCGTGTTCGAGCTGCGCAAGGCGCGCGCCCGTGCCCACGTGCTGGAAGGCCTGACCGTCGCGCTGGCCAACATCGACGAGATGATCGAACTGATCAAGACCTCGCCGAACCCGAACGAAGCCCGCGAGCGCATGCTGGCACGCGTGTGGGAGCCGGGCCTGGTCGGTGCGATGCTGGGCGCCGCCGGTGCCGAAGCTTCGCGTCCGGAAGACCTGCCCAAGGGCGTGGGCCTGATCGAGGGCGGCTACCAGCTGACCGAGATCCAGGCCACCCAGATCCTGGAAATGCGCCTGCACCGCCTGACCGGGCTGGAGCAGGACCGCCTGACCGACGAGTACAAGCAGCTGCTGGAAGTGATCGCCGGGCTGATCCACATCCTGGAAGATCCCGACCGCCTGCTGCAGGTGATCCGCGAGGAACTGGTCAACGTCAAGGCTGAATTCGGCGACGAGCGTCGCACCGAGATCCGCCACAGCGAAGAAGACCTGGACATCCTCGACCTGATCGCGCCGGAAGACGTGGTGGTCACCGTGTCGCACGCCGGCTACGTCAAGCGCCAGCCGGTGAGCGTGTACCGCGCGCAGCGCCGTGGTGGCCGTGGCCGCAGTGCGGCGGCGACCAAGGAAGAGGATTTCATCGAACAGCTGTGGCTGGTCAACACGCACGACACGCTGCTGACCTTCACCAGTTCGGGCAAGGTGTTCTGGCTGCCGGTCTACCAGCTGCCGGAAGCCGGTTCCAACGCCCGTGGCCGCCCGATCATCAACTGGATCCCGCTGGAGCCGGGCGAGCGCGTGCAGGCCGTGTTGCCGGTGCGCGAGTACGCCGATGGCCAGTTCGTGTTCTTCGCCACGAAGAACGGTACGGTCAAGAAGACTCCGCTGGGCGAGTTCGCCTTCCGCCTGGCCCGCGGCAAGATCGCGATCAACCTGGACGAGGGCGATGCGCTGGTCGGCGTCGGCCTGACCGACGGTGAGCGTGACATCCTGCTGTTCGCCTCCAACGGCAAGACCGTGCGCTTCGGCGAGGACAAGGTCCGCTCGATGGGCCGTACCGCGACCGGCGTGCGTGGCATCAAGATGCCGGCGGGCGAGGAAGTGGTCAGCCTGATCGTGGCCGAAAGTGCCGGCGGCAGCGAGGACGAGAACGAGGACGACAATGGTGTCGAGGAAATCGCAGCCAATGGCGATGCGGTGATCGACGGCGCCGACGACGCCAGCGTGCAGTACATCCTTACCGCCACCGAGAACGGCTACGGCAAGCGCACCCCGCTGCCGGACTACCCGCGCAAGGGCCGTGGCACGCAGGGCGTGATCGGCATCCAGACCACCGAGCGCAACGGCAAGCTGGTGGCCGCGGTGCTGATGGGCTCCGGCGATGAAGTCCTGCTGATCTCCGATGGCGGCACCCTGGTGCGTACGCGTGGCTCGGAAATCAGCCGCGTCGGCCGCAACACCCAGGGCGTCACCCTGATCCGCCTGTCGAAGGACGAGAAGCTGCAGGCGGTGGAGCGCATGGATGCCTCGATCGACGAGGATGAGGACGAGGTGGCCGCCGCCCCGGCCGCGACCGACGGCATCCCGGCTGCTGCCAGCAGCGAGGACGCCGCGCAGGAGTGATCCTGTTGCCAGGTTGAGGTACCCGACGACGCCGGCCCTGTGCCGGCGTCGTCGTATGCGGATGCCGCGCATACGCGCGCGCTTCACGTCGGCGGTGGGATAAGGGCGCATGCTGCCCCCGGAGATCGACGATGTCCGCCACGCCGCAGTCTGCTCCCGCTCCTTCCTCCCGCCACCCCCTGGTCACCGTGCTGTCGCTGCTGCTGGTCGTGCTCGGCCTGGTCATCGGCGGGCTTGGCGCGTGGCTGCTCAGCCTGGGAGGTTCGGCGTACTACGCCATCGCTGGGTTCGGCCTGCTGGCCAGCGGCATCCTGTTGTTCGGCAACCGCCGCAGCGGTGCGCTGCTGTACGCGTTGGTGTTCCTCGGCACGCTGCTGTGGACCTGGTGGGAATCGGGCAGTGATTACTGGCGCTGGGTGCCGCGGCTGGGCCTGGTAACCGCGCTGGGCATCGTGCTGGCGCTGCTGGCGCCGACCCTGCGTACTCCAGTTCCCAAGCGGCTCTCGCGTGCGGTGGCCGCTGCGCTGATGCTGGTGTTCGTGGCGGCCTTCGGCCTGGCGTTTGCGCCTCATGGCGAAGTGGATGGGCATCAGCCTTTCCCGGAAGGGGCAGCCAGTGCCGGCCTGGAGCCGACCCGGGACACCACCGGCCTGCAGCCGGCCGACCAGCCTGCCGACGGTGATTGGCCGGCGTGGGGCCGCAGCAACGCCGCCACCCGTTACTCGCCGCTGCAGCAGATCACGCCGGCCAACGTCGGCACGCTGCAGCTGGCCTGGCAGTTCCGGACCGGTGACCTGCCCAGGAAGCGCTGGGGCGCGGAAACCACACCACTGAAGATCGGCGACCGCCTGTACCTGTGCACCGCCCGCAACCGGCTGATCGCGCTTGATGCCGCCAGCGGCAAGGAGCTGTGGCGGTTCGATCCCAAAGTGAAGGATGCCTCGATCCCGTACACCGCCGCCTGCCGCGGTGTGAGTTACTACCAGCAACCGAGCGCACCGACCCTGGCTGATGCGGCACTGGCGGATGTCGCTGCCGATCTGGCACTGCCGGAGCCACCGCCCAGCGTGACCCGGAGTGCTGCGCCGGGCAGCCATCCGGCCTGCTGGGCGCGCATCATCGAAGGCACGCTGGACGGCCGCCTCATCGCGGTGGATGCCGGCAGCGGCCGGCCCTGCGCCAACTTCGGCAACAACGGCCAGGTCGACATCACCCTGGGCATGGGCGAGGTACCGCCGGGGTACGTGTCGATCACTTCGCCGCCGGCCATCGTGCGCGGGGTGATCGTCACCGGCCACCAGGTGCTGGACGGGCAGCGTCGCGATGCACCGTCGGGGGTGATCCAGGCCTACGACGCGATCACCGGCAAGCTGCGCTGGGCGTGGGACATGGACCAGCCCGATCGCAGCGGCCTGCCTCCGCGCGAACAGACCTATACGCGTGGTACGCCGAACATGTGGACCACGGCCACCGGTGACGAGGCATTGGGGCTGGTCTACCTGCCGCTGGGCAATTCGGCCGGCGACTACTGGAGTGGCTCGCGCACGGAAAACCAGAACCGCTACGCGACCTCGCTGGTAGCCATCGATGTGGCTACCGGCAAGCCGGCCTGGCATTTCCAGGCGGTGCGCAAGGATGTCTGGGACTACGACCTGGGCTCGCAGGCCAGCCTGATCGACTATCCGACGGCTGCCGGCAAGGTGCCGGCGATCCTGCTGCCGACCAAGCAGGGCGACATCTACATCCTCGACCGCCGCAACGGCCAGCTGCTGAGCGCCGCTGAAGAGCGCAAGGTGCCCATCGGCGGTGTCGAGCCAGAACAGCGCTCACCCACCCAGCTGTTCTCGCTGTACCACACGCTGCGCCGCGAGCATGAGCTGACCGAGCGCGACATGTGGGGGCTGACCCCGATCGACCAGCTGGTCTGCCGCATCCAGTTCCGCAAGGCGTACTACGAAGGCTTCTATACGCCGCCGAGCAGTGATCGTCATTCCATCGAGTACCCCGGCTACAACGGCGGCTCGGACTGGGGCAGCGTGTCCATCGATACCCGTCGCGGCGTGGTCGTGGCCAACTACAACGACATGCCCAACTACAACCGGCTGGTGCCGCGTGCCGAGGCCGACCGGCTGGGCTGGCTTCCGCGCGAGAAGATCCGGTTCGACAAGGGCGGCGCCGAAGGCGCGGGCGACCCGCAGGTAGGCACGCCGTACGCCATCCAGGTCAATGCCGGCTGGCGGCTGCCGTTCACCGGCTTGCTGTGCAAGCAGCCGCCGTATGGCGGCATCCGGGCCATCGACCTGCGTACCGGCAAGCTGCTGTGGGACCGCCCGTTCGGCAGTGCCCGTGGCAATGGACCATTCGGCATCCGTTCGGGCCTGCCGATCGAGATTGGCACGCCCAACAACGGCGGTTCGGTGGTGACCGCCAGCGGCCTGATCTTCATTGCCGCGGCCACCGATGACCTGTTGCGCGCCATCGATCTGAAGAGCGGCAAGGAGTTGTGGCATACCACGCTGCCGGCGGGCGGGCAGGCCAACCCGATGGTGTACGAACAGGATGGCCGCCAGTACGTGGTGATCGTGGCGGCCGGACACCATTTCATGGAAACCCCGAAGGGCGATTATGTGATGGCCTATGCGCTGCCGGAACCGGGGCGGCCGGTCGCCGCCCGCGCTCCCTGATGATCGATCAAACCGTCACTACCACCTTGCCGATCTGCTCGTTCGATTCCAGGTAACGATGTGCGTCCTGGATCTGCGCGAACGGGAACACCCTGGCGATCTTCGGGGCCAGCGTGCCCTTGTCCAGACCATTGACGATGAACGCCTTGGCTCGGGCCAGTGCGGCATCGTCGGAGACGATTTCCGAGTACAGGTAACCCTTCAGGGTCAGCGACTTGCCCAGTACGTTGAACAACGGGAACGGCGTGGGTTCGCTGCTCAGCGCGCCGTACTCCAGCAGGATGCCGCCACGCGCCATCGCTTCGGTCAGCGGCACGAACTGCGGGCCACCGATCGGATCGAACACCACGCGGGCACCGGCGCCATTGGTGATGCGCGCTACTTCGGCCACCAGATCCTGTTCCTCGGTGGCGATGACATGGGCGGCACCGGCATCGAGCAGGGCCTGGCGCTTGCCCGGGCCACGCGTGACCGCGATGGGCGTGGCGCCTACGGCATTGGCGATCTGGATCGCGGCCAGGCCGACGCTGCTGCTGGCGGCGGTGATGATGACGAAATCCCCCGCGGTCAGTTGCGCCTGTTCCAGCAGTGCGCCCCAGGCTGTGACGTACTGCATCCACACTGCGGCAGCCGTTTCAAAGTCCAGTGTCTGCGGATGTTTGACCACCAGTCGCGCCGGCACGTTGGCCAGCTCGCCATAGGTGCCCCAGCGTGCGATATCCAGCGGCGGTATCACGCTCACCGCATCGCCTGCAGCGAAGCCGCTCACCGCACTGCCGATGGCTTCAACCACGCCGGCCGCTTCGTAGCCCAGGCGGCTGGGGAACTGCGCTTCCTGCAGGTAGGCACCATTGCGGAACATCACCTCGGCGCGATTCAGGCCGATGGCCTTGACCCGGATCTGGACCTCGTCGGCGGCGGGGGCGGCAACGTCGATGTCGTCGATTCGCAGTACATCGGCATTGCCGTATTCGTGGATGCGGACAACCTGGCTCATGGGGGGGCTCCGAGAAAGGGCCGACGAGGGCGCCGGCGAAAGGGTGAGGGCTACTGTGCGCGTAGTCTGTACCCAGAATAAGGGGTAATCTCGTGTTTCATTGAAAACGGAATGTTTGCAATGGACTTGATTGCTCCCCTGCGAACCTTCGCAAAAGTGGCCGAGGTCGGCTCGTTCGCCGCCGCTGCTGAGGTGCTGGACCTGTCCCCACAGGTGGTCGGCAAGCACGTCCAGGCGCTGGAGCAGCATCTGGGCGTTCGCCTGCTCAACCGCACCACGCGCAAGCAGAGCCTGACCGACTTCGGCCAGGCCTACCTGGCGCGGGCGCGGGTGATCCTGGAAGAAGTGGAGGGCGCCGAGCAGCTGGCAGAGGTGGCACGCGGACGGCCGATGGGGCGCCTGCGCATCAGCGCACCGGTGACCTTCGGCGTGCATGCGCTGGGCCCGGCGCTGGTGGCCTACATGCAGGCGTATCCGGACGTTCAGGTCGATCTGAACCTGTCCAACAGCCTGGTCAACATCGTCGAAGACGGTTACGACCTGGTATTCCGTACCGGCGACCTGGCCGACAGCGGGCTGGTGGCGCGACGGCTCGGGCCGTATCCGCTGGTCCTGTGTGCCTCGCCGGACTATCTGGCTTCGCGCCCGGCCATTACCCATCCCAATGACCTGAGCCGTCACGAGTGCCTGGGCTTCGCGCATTCAATCATCCGCACCCGCTGGAGCTTCCGCGATGCCGAGGGCAGCGTGCTGACCGTGCCGGTGTCCAGCCGCTTCATGGTCAATCAGGCCGAGCCACTGCTGACTGCGGCCGTCGGTGGGCTGGGACTGATCCTGCAGCCCTACGAAATGCTCTCGGCGACGCTCGCACGCGGTGATCTGGTGGAAGTGCTGCCGACGTTCGAGCCGGTGTCGACCTGGATCCATCTGCTGTACCCGCGCGACCGCCAGGTGACGCCCAAGCTGCGCAGCTTCGTGGATTTCTGCGTGGCGCGGTTCAGCGAGCAGAGCATGGCGCGGCGGTAGCGCGGCCATCGGTCAGCATTGTTCCTGTCTACTGTGAAGGATCATGCCCTCACGCCGCTTCAGGGCCGCAACGTGTTGTGCGCTTTCCAGCCAACGCGCGCAGTGGATGGCAGCGCATCGAAGCATTCAACGTTACCGTTGATGTGTTGCCGCAGAGTCCCAGGCGTGGATGCGGCGGGCCGATCCATCATCTAGGATGCGTCCAGGGACACGCGCAAAGGAACTGTAATGAGGGCTTTTGGACGCCTGTTTCTCTGCAATGCGCTGGCCTGCGTGGTCCTGGTGACCGCCTCGGCTTCTCCGGTAGTTGGCGCAAGTTCTTTCGAGCATGCGCATCCACGTGCGCAGAATGCCATCGATGACTGGCTTGCGGCCTTCAATGCGGGCAGCCTCGAGGGGCTGCAGGCATTCGCCGACAGATATGCGAAGCAGGAGGGCAGCACTCCCAAGGACTATCTCGACTTTCGCGAGAGCACAGGCCCGCTGAGCGTTCTGGAAACACTCGAGAGCACGTCCAGCCAGGCGAAGCTGTTGGTGATGGGCCAGGTGAACGAGCGTGCGATGCGGGTGACGGCCGTCATGGATCCGGCCAATCCTGCGCACGTGAAGCAGTTCCAGATTGAGGGCGCTGAAACGCCGGACAAGTACAAGCCAGCGCGGGTGGCTTTGCCTGTCCTGATGGCCGATGCCGCGGCAAAACTCGAGGCGCTGCGGGCGCGGGACGCGCTGTCGGGGGCGTTGCAGGTGGTACAGAACGGCAAGGTGCTGCTGGACTGGCGCGGTGGCGATTCCGATCGCACCGCTGGCATCCCAGTGGGCGTGGATACGCAGTTCCGCCTTGCGTCCTCCAACAAGATGTTCACCGCAGTGGCCATCCTGCAGCTGGTGCAGGATGGCAAGCTCAGTCTCGATGACACGATCGGAAAGCACCTGCCGGACTATCCGAACAAGGCCGTCGCCAACAACGTGACCGTACGTCATCTGCTCTCACATACCAGTGGCCTGGGTGATTTCTTCGGCGATGATTTCGAACAGTATTCTGCGTCGCTGAAGACGCTGGATGACTACGTGCAGCGCTTTGCCAAGGATGCGCCGCAGTTCGCGCCTGGCAGCCAGGACAGCTACTCGAACTATGGCTTCATCGTACTGGGGCGCATCATCGAAGCGGTTTCAGGGCAGTCGTACTACGTCTATGTGCAGGACCACATCCTGCGCCCGGCCGGCATGACCGGCACCGGCTTCGAGCCGGAAATAGTGAGTGTTCCGAAGCGTGCCGTCGCCTACACGAAGAAGGATGGGCAATGGCTCCGTGAAACGAAGTCGCTGCCCTGGCGTGGCATGTCAGCCGGTGGTGGCTACAGCACGGTGAGCGACATGGTGGCGTTTGCCGAGGCATTGCGTAGTGGAAAGCTGGTCTCACCTGTATTGCTGCAACAGGCCACCACGGCGCAGAATCACAAGGGCTGGTACGGATTCGGCTTCGTGGTGCAGGGCGAGGGCAGGGAACACCAGTACGGCCACGAAGGCGGTGCGCCCGGATCGAACAGTGCCATCGTGGTGCTGCCCGCGCAGGGCTGTGTGATCGTTGGCCTGGCCAATGTCGATCCGGATGCGATCGGCAACGAGGTCAACTACATCGCGCGAAGAGTGCCGCTGTAGGCCCGAGCGACTGTGCTGCAGCGATGTTGACGCTGGGGCGGGTGGCGGACCAGAATCGGTTCATGAGCCGATTCCTTCCCGTGGTATGTCTGGTCGCCAGCATGGTGCTCCTGCTGCGCGGAATGCAGGTGATACTCAAGGGTGTCGCGGTGATGGCCAACGAAGGTGCCAGCGCTGCGTATGCACAAGGCTACCTGCATGGACAGGCGGTAGCCGGGTGGATGTTGATTGCTGCAGCAGCAGCCTGTGCGCTCATTGCCTGGCAGAGGGTGCGCGCGAAGAAGTGAGAGACGGCCGCATCAGCGCGGTGCCCGCACCATCTTCGTCATCAGGTGTTCGACCACACCGGCCGGGTCCGCCGTGCGACCCACGTGCGTGCTCGACATCTGCACGATCGAGCTGCGCTTGGCGGTGAGGAAATGGAAGCGCGCGCGTGCCGGCAGCTGCGCGATCGGCCCGGCGCTGGCGTCGCCACGGCAGATCGCCACGATCGCATCCAGCCACGGCTGCAGCGCATCCTGGTCCAGTGCCGGCGCGAACGCGTGCAGGCGTGCCGGATCGATCTCGATGGCCGCTTCCAGATGACGCGCGCCGGGGCAGGAGACGATCACTCCGACGTTTATGAACTCTTCGCGTTCCACCCGCGGCACCACGCGGATGACCGCATAGTCATACGTGTGCAGCGTGGGCACGGATGGCCTCCTGCACGAACACCGCACGCACTTTCAGGCGGTGCTTGAGATAGTCGATGTAGCCCTGGCGATAGGCCTGAGGACTGTCGAACGCCGGCTCGTTGACCAGCCAGCTGTCCGGCACCAGGCCGACGATGCGCTCGATCTCGGCATCGGTCAGGCGGGCGGCCAGTTCGGCATCCACCTCGGCGATGCGGCTGGCGAACGACAGCAGCACGTGGTCGCGGATCAGTACGAAGGGCTTCTCGCAGGCGTCGCCGGCATTGGCCCAGTCGTGATGGAAGTACATGGCCGCACCGTGGTCGATCAGGTACAGCTTTCGATGCCACACCATCAGGTTGGGATTGCGCGTGGTGCGATCGACATTGCTGGTGAACGCATCGAACCAGACAATGCGCGAGGCCAGGTCGGCATCCACGGGCATTGCCGCCGGATCGTAGTTGATCGCGCCGGGCAGGTAGTCCAGGCCCAGGTTCAGGCCCTCGCTGGCACGGATCAACTCCTGAATTTCCGGGTCCGGCTCGGTGCGGGCGAATTCGCGGTCCAGTTCCACGAACAGGATCTCTGGAATCGGCAGGCCCAGCGTGCGCGCCATCTCGCCGGCAATCAGCTCGGCGATCAGCGCCTTCGGTCCCTGGCCAGCACCACGGAACTTCAGCACGGCCATGCCGTCGTCGTCGGTCTCGACCACGGCCGGCAGGGAGCCACCTTCCCGTAAAGGGGTGATGTAGCGGAGGGCATGTACGGTGCGCATGGGCGCATTCTAGCGTGGCGCCGGTGGGGCCGTACCCGGCCTGGGGGCAGCGTGAATGCGTGGAGGGAAGCAGGCACGCATTGTGGCAACAGCGTTGGCCGCCGGGGCAGGTAATGTCAGGCTCCGACGCACTGGATGCCTGGCACGGTGCGCTGGCAAGGATCGCGCGCAGTCTTCACTTCTTCCTTCCGTGCACGATGGCAGCATTCGATTCAACGGAGCATCACGCCCGCGTGTGACCTTCAACAGGAGGCCGTCATGCCGCTACTGCGCAGCTGTCACGCTTCACTCTGCATGTACTGCAACGCGTGGTGTTGACCCTGGTCTGACAGGGCCAGACATGCCGGCATGGATGGCCGTCACCCGCAACACCTGCCACGCTTCACACACCGCTGATCCGGCACGCCGCTGCCGTTTCCGGCGATCCAGACACCTGCCGTTTCCACGTTGCCGATTGCGATGCCCGAGGCATCGCCTGCGTGGAAGGCCACTGTGTCCACGCTGTCCCTGCAGGCTTTGGAGGTGTACCGATGAGCGACGAATTCAATCCCATGCTGCCGCCGCTGGATGATGCCAAGGTCGAGGAAATGATCGGCAAGCTGGTGCTGGTCGGTGTCACCCGCTATGGCGGTGATGGCCAGGTGCAGGGGCTGGAGCAGTACGCGGGTACGGTGCTGCGCATCAGCGCTGACGAAGGCGTGGTGCTGGCCGACGAGAACGATGGCCACGAGCGCTACCTGCCGCCGATGCTCGACCAGTACCTGCCCGCCGAACCGGGCGAGTACCGCATGCGCAACAGCGGCATGATCGTGGTCGACCCGGACTACCTGGCCACCTGGGACCTGCACGCCCAGCAGTAGTGCCAGGCCACGCCTGGCAGGTGCCGGCAGTTCGCCGGCACCTCCCGGCGCTGCACTTTGCCCCATCCGGCCACTAGTCCTTCCGGCCCATTCACTACAGCCCCTGCGGTGCTAGATTCGGGCCCTTGCCCGTCCTCGGGCGCCCATTCACACCCCAGGGGATAAGGATGCTGATCCGTCGAACCTCTCTGGCGGCGGCCGTTGCCGTTGCCACCGTCGGCCTGCTGGCCGCTGGCCCGGCGCTTGCCGATTACGCGAAGCCGCCGGAACACCTGCTCAAGGTGCTCAAGGCACCGCCGCCGCCGGCACCGAACGTGGCACCGGGTGGCCAGCGCCTGCTGCTGACCACCGCGCAGACCTATCCGTCGATCAGCCGCGTGGCCCAGCCCTATCTGAAGCTGGCCGGCGTGCGCCTGGAGCCGAAGAACCGCAGCCGCCATGACACCCCTGGCGGCTATGGCATTCCGGCCTGCGTGGCCGACTTCACCCTGGTCGATATCGGCAGCGGCAAGGAAACCAAGGTGAACCTGCCGCAGGGCTGCGCCACCGGCGCGCTGTGGTCGGCCGATGGCAGCCACTTCGCCTTCCAGAATGCGGTCGACACCAGCGTGCAGCTGTGGGTCGGTGATGCCGCCACCGGCCAGGTGAAGCAGGTGCCGAACGTGCAGCTGAACCCGATCTTCGGCAACACCGTGCAGTGGCTGGGCGGCAGCCAGAACCTGCTGGTGAAGCTGGTGCCGGCCAATCAGGGCCCGGCGCCGTCCAATGGCGGCGTGCCGACCGGCCCGGACGCGCAGGAGTCGCTGGGAAGCAGCGGCGAGAGCAGCACCTATGAAGCGCGCGACACGCTGACCAGCGTGCATGACGAAAAGCTGTTCGCCTACTACGGCGCCTCGCAGCTGGCGGTGGTCGATACTGCGGCTGGCAGCGTGCGCCCGGTCGGGCAGCCGGCGCTGTTCAACGAGGTCAGCGCCGCACCCGATGGCGTGCATGTGCTGACCGAGTCGATCAAGGCCCCGTATTCGCATGCGGTGACCTACCAGCGCTTCGCCAACGACGTGGCGGTGCTGGACATCGCCAGCGGCAAGACCACCGCGATCGCCAGCCTGCCGCTGGCCGATCGTGTGCCGGTGCACGGCGTGCCGGAAGGCCCGCGCGGTTTCGACTGGCGCGCCACCGATCCGGCCACCCTGGTCTATGCCGAAGCGCTGGACAAGGGCGACTGGAAGGTCAACGTGCCGCACCGTGATCGCGTGCTGATGCTGAAGGCCCCGTTCAACGGCAAGCCGACCGAAATCACCCGCACTGCGCAGCGCTTCGAAGGCTTCGCGTGGACCGCCGATCCGGCCGTGGCCTTCCAGTACGAGAACGACGAGAACCGCCACTGGATGCAGACCCGCATCGTCGACGTGGACCAGCCGAAGAAGGAAGGGCGCCTGCTGTGGGACATGTCCAGCGATGAGCTGTACGGCAACCCCGGGAACCTGGTCTTCACCCGCCTGCCGAATGGCGCGCCGGTCGTGCGTCGTGAAGGCAACCATGTATTCCTCAGTGGCCGTGGTGCTTCACCGCAGGGTGACCGCCCGTTCCTCGACCGCCTGGACCTGGGCACGCTGAAGAGCGAGCGCCTGTTCCGCAGCAGTGCCGATGCCTACGAGCAGTTCCTCGGTTTCAGCGCCACGCCGGGCCGCTACCTGACCTGGCACCAGTCGGTGATCGATCCGCCGAACGCTTTCATCCGCCAACAGGGTGAGGCGGTAGCCGATGCGAAGGCCGGCGAGGCGCAGTTCGCCTCCAGCGCCACTGCGTTGACCAAACTCGTCGATCCGACCCCGGAAGTGCGCCAGATCAAGAAGCAGCTGGTGACCTACAAGCGTGCCGATGGCGTGGACCTGTCGTTCACCCTGTACACGCCGCCGGGTTACAAGGAAGGACAGCGCGTGCCGGCGATCCTGTACGCCTATCCGGCCGACTTCGCCAACGCCGCGCAGGCTGGCCAGGTGTCCGGTTCGCAGCAGACCTTCACCCGCCTGCAGCCGTACCGCCTGATGCTGCTGGCCGGCTACGCGATCATCGACAACGCCTCGTTCCCGATCGTGGGCGACCCGAAGAATGCCTATGACACCTACCTGGAGCAGCTGGAAGCCGACGCCAAGGCGGCGGTGGACAAGGCAGTGGACATGGGTGTGGTTGACCGCAACCGCATCGGCGTGACCGGTCACAGCCATGGTGGCCTGATGACCGCCAACCTGATCGCGCACACCAATCTTTTCAAGGCGGGCGTGGCCACCAGTGGTTCGTACAACAAGACCTTCACCCCGTTCGGCTTCCAGAACGAGCGTCGCTCGGTATGGCAGGCGCAGGACGTGTACCTGAAGGCCTCGCCGTTCTTCTATGCCGACAAGATCAAGCTGCCGCTGCTGCTGGTGCACGGCGAGGACGACGCCAACCCGGGTACCGAACCGTTCCAGTCGCGCAAGCTGTACCAGGCGATCCGTGGCAACGGCGGCACCACCCGCCTGGTGATGCTGCCGAACGAGCCGCACTGGTACACCGCGCTGGAATCGAATGAGCAGCTGGTTTCGGAAATGCTGAACTGGTTCGACACCTACGTGAAGAACGCCAAGTGAGATGCAGCAGGGCCGCCCCGGGGCGGCCCTGCTGCTGGCTGCCGCGTGGCGGGGATGGGGAGTAACCGGCGAAGAGGGAGCGTCGATCAGGCGGGTATCACGCAGTCTTGACATCCGCGGGAGGCCCATCCGATGATCGGGCCGGGGAAAACGCATTCAGGGATGACATGCACCAGGGGACGGTAGCCAGTCAGGGCGTCGCGCGCGAGCGCGTGGTTCACGCCCAGCCAGATCTGGCGTTGCGGGGGCTGGTGCTGCTTGCGCAGTTCCATGGCATTGCTGCGGATGCGGAGCAGCTGGCGCATGCGCATGGACGCAACGGCGAAGCATTTGACGAGACGACCCTGCTGCTGGCCGCCCGCCGGTTGGGCCTCAAGGCCCGGATCTCAGCGACGCCGCAGCGGCGCCTTTCCAGGGTCACGCTGCCGGCGCTGGCGTTGGCGGGCGCGCATCCTTTCATCATTGCGCGGATCGACGCCGATCAGGTGCTCATCCACGACCTGGCCGAAAAGCGGCCGCGAACGCTCACGCTGGACGAACTGGGGCAGCGCTATGCAGGACGCCTGCTGCAGGTGACCTCGCGCGCCTCGGTGCTGGGCGAACTGGCAAGATTCGATTTCAGCTGGTTCATCCCGGCAGTCATCAAGTACCGGCGCTTGCTGGTCGAAGTGCTGATCGTCTCGTTCTTCATCCAGATGTTTGCCCTGGTAACACCGCTGTTCTACCAGGTAGTGATGGACAAGGTGCTGGTGCACCGGGGGCTCACCACGCTGGATGTGATTGCCATCGGCCTGGTTTCGATGGCGGTGTTCGACGTGGTGCTGTCAGGCCTGCGTACGTACGTCTTCTCACACACCAGCAGCAAGATCGATGTCGAACTCGGCGCGCGCCTGTTCCGGCATGTGCTTGCGCTTCCGTTGGCGTACTTCGAGTCACGCCGCGTGGGCGACACCATCGCCCGCGTGCGGGAATTGGAAAACATCCGCAGTTTCCTCACCGGGCAGGCGTTGACCTCGGTGCTGGACCTGTTCTTCACGGTTGTCTTCCTTGCCGTGATGTTCCACTACAGCGGCTGGCTGACCCTGATCGTGGCGCTTTCGCTTCCGGTGTATGCACTGATTTCGGCATTGGTGACGCCTGTACTTCGCAGGCGCCTGAATGACAAGTTCCAGCGTGGCGCCGACAACCAGGCGTTTCTGGTGGAGACCGTCAGCGGCATCGGAACGGTCAAGGCCATGGCGGTGGACCCGAGGGTGACCCGCACGTGGGACAGCCAGTTGGCGGGATACGTCAGCGCAGGCTTCAACGTCACCCGCATCGCCACGCTCGGCCAGCAGAGCGTGCAGCTTGTGCAGAAGCTGGTGGCCGTTGCGATCCTGTTCTGGGGCGCGAAGCTGGTCATCGAAGGCAAGTTGAGCCTGGGTCAGTTGATTGCCTTCAACATGCTGTCCGGCCAGGTGGCGGCGCCGATCATCCGCCTGGCTCAGCTTTGGCAGGACTTCCAGCAGGTCGGGATCTCGGTCGAACGACTGGGCGATATCCTCAATACGCGCACTGAGCTGCCGGGAAGCCGGATGGCATTGCCTCCGATCCAGGGCCGGATCACGTTCGAACGCGTCGGGTTCCGCTATCGTCCAGACGCTGCGGCCGTGCTTGCTGATATCGAACTGGATGTCCGGCCCGGCGAAGTGGTTGGTATCGTCGGGCGCTCAGGCTCGGGCAAGAGCACGCTGACCAAGCTGGTGCAGCGCCTGTATTCGCCGGAACAGGGCAGGGTGCTGATCGATGGACACGATCTGGCGTTGGCCGATCCGGCATGGTTGCGGCGACAACTCGGCGTGGTCCTGCAGGAGAATTTCCTGTTCAACCGCTCGGTGCGCGAGAACATCGCGCTGGGCGAGCCTGGCATGCCGCTGGAACGAGTAATCCAGGCCGCCACGCTTGCCGGCGCGCACGAGTTCATCATCGAGTTGCCCGAGGGCTATGACACCAAGGTGGGTGAGCATGGCACGGGGCTTTCCGGTGGACAGCGCCAGCGCATCGCTATCGCCCGGGCGCTGATCACCGATCCGCGCATCCTGATATTTGACGAGGCCACCAGCGCCCTGGACTACGAGTCCGAGCACGCCGTGATGTCGAACATGCGTGCGATATGCAAGGGCCGCACTGTACTGATCATCGCGCACCGGCTGTCTACGGTGCGCCACGCCAACCGCATCGTGGTAGTAGAGAAGGGGCGGATCGTCGAGGTTGGTGCACATGAGGAACTGATGCGCCGGCCGGAGGGCTTCTATGTGCGCCTGCATCGGCTGCAGGCGGGTGCGGCATGAAGCATCGGTTGCAGGCTGCAGGCGATTTCCTGCGACGATATGGGCGCGTGGCCGGTGCAGCCTGGAAGGCACGGGCGCAGATGGAGGCGCCACAGCGAACGGCAGATGAGCGTGACTTCCTGCCCGCCCACCTGGAGTTGATCGAGACCCCCATTTCGCCAACGTCACGCTGGAGCATGCGGATCATCATCGCGCTGTTCTGCGTGGCGCTGTTATGGGCATGCATCGGCCAGCTGGACATCGTAGCGGTGGCTCCGGGCAAGACTGTCGTCAACTCACGGACCAAGGTGGTACAGCCGGCCGAGACTGCGGTGGTGCGTCGCATACTGGTGCGCGACGGGCAGGCGGTGAAAGCGGGTGAACTGCTGATCGAGCTGGAGGGGGCGGGCACCGGGGCGGAGCTCGCCCAGGCTGACGAAGCGCTGACCAATGCACGGTTGGCGGCGCTGAGGCTTGATGCATTGCTGGTGGCCTTCGACACGGGCAACGTGCCGCAGCTGCCTCTGGACAGCAGGCTGCCTGCGCAGCGGCTGGCGGACGAACAGGTGCTCGTGCGCAGCCAGTTCGACGCATTCCAGGCCCGGCGCAATGGCTTGCAGGCCGGCATCCAACAGCGCCAGGCAGAGCTTCACACCACCGAGGGCCTGATCCAGCCGCTGAGCGATTCGGCGCAGATCGCACGCACCCGTGCGGCGGACTATGCGCGCCTGGTGGAGGGCAACTACGTAGGGCGGCATGACTATCTGCTGCGCGAACAGGAACGCATCGCCGCCGAGCGGGACCTGGCCACGCAGCGCAATCGGGTGCAGGAGCTGCGCTCGGCACTGCTGGCGGCACGGGAAGAACTGCGCGTGCTGGTCACCGATACCCGGCAACAGGCCCTTGATGAACTGCGCAAGGCCCAGGAGCAGATCGGGCAGATGGGGCCGGAAGTGGCCAAGACCGGTCAGCGCAACCGTCAGATGACGTTGCGCGCGCCAGTGGACGGAACGGTGCAGCAGCTGACCGTACACACCGTGGGCGGGGTGGTGACGCCGGCACAGCCGCTGTTGGTGGTGGTGCCCAGTGGTGATGGCATGGAAGTGGAGGCAACGCTGCTCAACAAGGATATCGGCTTCGTACGGCCGGGCCAGGCGGTCACCATCAAGATCGACAGTTTCCCCTACACACGGTACGGCTATCTCACCGGTACCGTCGTGAGCGTCTCCCATGATGCGGCACAGGATGAGCAACTGGGCCTGGTGTTTCCTGCACGCATCCGCCTGGACCGTTCCGAGCTGGATATAGGCGGCGTCAAAGTGAGGATGAGTGCTGGCATGAGCCTGTCCGCAGAAATCAAGACGGGGCGGCGGCGGGTCATCGACTATCTGCTCAGCCCTCTTCAGCAGCACGCGCAGGAATCGCTGCGTGAACGCTGAGCGCGATCCTGCAGTGGCTGGCAGGTGGCTGGCAAGCGTGTGCCGGCTGCGGTTCGGCCTGCTGCTGTGCTTGTCGATGTCGGCGATGCTGGTGGGGTGCGGGTCCGACAGGAAAGAGCCAGAGGCCGCACGGCTGCAGGGACGCATTGGTGGAGTCGCGCTGGAGGTGCCCAGAGAGGATGTGTGGATATGGGAGCAGGACCGGGACGCGCGCGCCGACCCCTCGTCAAGCTGCGGGGCACCGTTGCGCAGCGTTTCCATCCAGCTGCGTTGGCCGGAGATGGTGCCGCGCAACGCACAGACCCGGGAGGACTACGACCGGCATCACTCTGCGGGGAACGGCGATTCGAACTGGATTGACATCGGCCTGAACCAGGCAGGCGAGGGCGAGAACATCACGCTGCGGCAGATTCGTGACTGGGGACTGTACCGCCTTCACCATCAAAGACTGCCCGCCGAGGTCACATTCGAGTTCGGTCGTGACGCCGCCCTTGGACTGGAGATGGCCAGACCGGCGTTGCCGGAGAGCCGGAGCTTCAACTGGAACAGGGTCACCTATACCGACAGCCTGGACCCGGCACGCGCACCCACCGTCCTGATCCGCTGCATGACCGGGCCGCAATACGCACCTCCGCAGTGGACGCCACTGTGCGAGGCCTCGCTTGAGCAGCCTGGGCTGCTGAACGTACGCACCACCGTTGTTTATCGTCAGAACCTGTTGCCGCATTGGCGGAAGATCGAGTCGGATGTCCAGGCCTATCTGAAACGCATCAGGTCCCATTGCCCTACACACCGGAACGTGAAGGAGATTGAACATGGTTGAAACGATGACCGCCGAACAGCGTGCAATGGCGCGGGCGATGCTCGACAGCGGCAAGATCGAGGAGGTGTATCAGTTCATCGCCGGATTCGGGCATCGCTATGCCCGGCTGGCCAGTGGCGTGGCCGTGGGCAACATGTTCTCCGGTCTGACCGCACTGGAGTTTCTGGAGGAAACCGCAAAAGATCATGGAGTTCCGGTAGACGATGCAAAAATCCAGGCCGTGCGCGCGGGCATGGCCCGGGGTCTCCTGGATATGCTTGACCAGATCGCCAATGCGGCCGGTGATGTTGTCCGTGAGATTACCGCCGACGAAGCATGGACCTTCCACAATCGCATCTTCACCGAGCTCAATCTGCCGGTCGATTCCTGGACGTTGAATACGCCGTTCAAGCTGCTGGACGAACAGGAGCGTGCCGCCATCTGGGACTCGATGCTCGACAGCAACGGTCGTCTGCCATGGGACACCAAGGCCGGCATCGAACTGCTGGTCGAGGTGGTCAAGAACGCAGAGCACGATCCGCAGGGCGCCGGCACATGGTTCCTGCGCCTGGGGGCGAACGAGGATGTGTACTCGGCATGGCTGGCGCGGTTGAGCACCGAAATGCTGGAGGACGGCTCCGGATGGGTTGCCCGCCCCTTGGATCCCTTCCTGTTCTTCACCGGCGCGCTGATGCTGGATGCCCAGGACGGGGAGTTCAACAAGGACCAGATCCGCGAATTCCTCAATGCCCTGCCCGAGGTGCTGAAGCTGTCGGTCAAGCAAGGGAGCGGACTGACCGCCTATGGCTCGCTGCAGGGTGATGCCATCGACGGTACCGATGAGGCCGACGTCCTCTTCGGCCAGGATGGCGCAGACGTGCTCTCTGGCCTGGCCGGCAACGATGTGATCGACGGCGGTACCGGCAACGATACCCTGAACGGCGGCGCCGGCAATGACGCACTGTTCGGTGGCGCGGGCAACGATACGCTCGACGGCGGTACCGGCAGCGACCAGTTGCACGGCGGTCTGGGTTTTGACACCTACACCATTGGTACTGGCCTGGCCGGCGATCTGGATACGATCGTCGATACCGACGGCAACGGTACCGTGATCATCAACGGCAACGGCGCTTGGGCCAACGGACTCATCGCGACGTCAGCCACCACCTGGGAGAGCGCCGATGGCCAGATCAAGGTCAGCCACTCGGTCGCCAACGGTTCGAAGCTGATCATCCGCAGTGGCACCGACACCGGCAGCGTGATGGTCGACGGCTGGAGCCAGGGCCACCTGGGCATCACGCTGCCCGAGTTCAAGCCCGGCCAGGGAGGCACGGGAGGCACCGGGCTGGCTGATTTCCTCAATCCCTTCGTGAACAGCGTGCCCAGCGCTGCGGTCAACCTGTCCGGTGGCAATGGCCGCGACATGATCTGGGGAACCGCGTTCGGCAGTGGTGACACCCTGGACGGTGGTGAAGGCAGTGACATCATCAACGGTCGCGGTGGCGCCGACATCATCACCGGCGGCGTCGGCCACGACTTCATCTCCGGCCTGGGATCGGGGACGATCGCGCATGGCGGAGAGGGCAATGATGTCCTCAACGCACAGTGGAACTTCGGCTTTGATGTGCGCACGAATTCACGTGTACCGATTACCGAATCCGGCATCTGGCGCGACGTGGAGGCCTTCTTCAGCTGGAGCGCGATGCAGAGGCTGGGACGCCGCGATGATGGCAGCCTGGCCATCGGCTTCGACTATGGCCTGTCGGGCATGTTCGATTTCAGTGGCGCCTCGGTGGCGCCAGGCTGGACGTTCAGATTCCGGCGCCTGGACAATGATACCTACACCCTGGTCTACAGCAGCGCCACCGAGCCGGATGGCATCGCGCTGGGCCAGGGAAGGATCACCACGGAGGGCGGCTCCGGCATCACCTACACCAGCGGTGTGAGCCTGTTTGGCGAAGACGGCAACGACCAGCTCGGTGGCAGCAGTGCAGCGGATTACCTCGATGGGGGAGATGGTGACGATGCGATCAGTGGAGAAGGCGGCCACGATGTGATCCTGGCCGGGGCCGGCAACGACCAGGTGGCCGGCGGTGATGGCAACGACAGCATCGACGGCGGTGCCGGCAACGACGAGATGTGGGGGGAAGGTGGAAATGACCTGATCGACGGTGGAGACGGTGATGATCTGATCTGGGGTGACTACTACCCGCAATCCGGAATCGTTGGCGGCGGCAACGACATCCTGCGGGGTGGCGCCGGCAATGACCAGCTGTCCGGCCAGGCTGGCGATGATCTGCTGTCCGGCGGCATTGGCAACGATCTTCTGGTTGGCGGTACCGGCAATGATCGCCTGATGGGCGAAGACGGTGACGATGAGCTGCAGGGCGAAGACGGTGACGACACCCTTGACGGCGGCAATGGCGCCGACCGGCTGTTCGGGCAGGATGGCAATGATGTTCTGCTGGGAGGCGAGGGCGCCGATCATCTGGAAGGTGGCGATGGCAATGATCATCTCGATGGTGGCGCCGGCAAGGATGTGCTGATCGGCGGCGAAGGCGATGACACGCTCATGGGTGGCGAGGGCGACGACGAACTGTGGGGTGGGACTGGCAAGGACACACTGTCCGGTGGCGAGGGCGCCGACACCCTGCGCGGTGAAGCGGGCGACGATGTGCTTGCCGGCGGTGCGGGCAACGACATGTTGATGGGCGGCGATGGGCGCGACACGCTCGACGGCGGCGATGGCGACGACGAGCTGCAGGGTGGCGCCGGCAATGATTCCCTGAACGGCGGCAACGGCGCTGATCGTCTGTTTGGTGAGGATGGCAACGACAGCCTGTATGGCGGCGCCGGTGATGACGTCCTGGCCGGCGATGGCGGTGCCGGCAGTTCCGGTGCGGCTGGCAATGACTATCTCGACGGCGGAGCTGGCAACGACGTGCTGTTCGGGCAGGGCGGGCACGACGAGCTCAATGGCGGAGCCGGCGATGACAGATTGTACGGTGATGAAGACAATGGCCCGGGAGGCAACGATACGCTGCGCGGTGGCGCAGGCAATGACCTGCTGTCCGGCGGCGCCGGCGACGACATCCTGGATGGCGGCACCGGCAATGACGTGCTCTACGGTGGCACCGGCAACAACCAGTACCACTTCGAAGCGGGGTTTGGTATCGATCATGTCTACCTGCAGGAGGGCAATCCGGGTAGTGATCGCATCACCTTCGGTTCAAGCATCAACCAGGCCGACCTGCACTACGAGGCGTACGGGCTGGATCTGATCATCCGCCACATCAACGGCGCTGATACGGTGGTGGTGCACAACTACTTTGCATCCACCGGAGCGGGCGGGATCGCAGTGGGCGGCACCGACGTCACCGATCGCGGCCGCCTGGAGGAACAACTGGAGCTGCCGTCGCTTGTCTTCGGTACCGGCGGTGATGACAGCATGCTGGGCACCAGCGGCGATGACAGTCTGTATGGCGCCGACGGCAACGATACGCTGATGGGCCTGGAGGGCAACGACCGGCTGTTCGGGGGCGGCGGCGATGACCTGCTGATCGGTGGTTTTGGCCATGACGTGCTCGACGGCGGCGCCGGCAACGACATCTATCACTACGACTTCGGTCATGGCTACGACCGCATCATCAATCTGGGCAGCGCCGAGGCGGGCACGGACATCATCCGAATCGGCCCTGGGCTGACTCGGGCGATGATCAACAACGTCCAGATCTCCGGCGATGACCTGATGCTCGCCTTCTTCACCGGCGCGGGGTTCCAGTCACTGAGCCTGGATGGATTCCTTGCCGGGAGCAATCGCAGCCACATCATCGAATTCGACGATGGCACGTGGATGAGCGCCGAGGACTTCGTCGAGACGGCGCGCAGCTGGAACGGTACCGACGGTGACGATACATACACGGCGACCGATGAAGGCAACAACCTGCGTGCCGGTGCCGGCAACGATATCGTCCATGGCCAGGGGGGCAATGATCGAATCTTCGGCGGCGAAGGCGACGATCAGCTGTTCGGTGGCGACGGCAACGATGTGATCTACGGCGATGGCGGCGCGGACGTGCTTGATGGCGGCGCCGGTGACGACATGCTGTATGCCAACGAGTTCGGCGACGGCAGTCCCGATATCCTGCGCGGTGGCGCAGGCAATGATCGCTACTACATCAGCACCGGCTACCAGTACGGCAGCTCCCCGGACACGGTCATTGAACTGGAAGGTGAAGGCGTGGACACCGTCTTTGCCGAGTCCTTCTCGTACACCTTGACGGCCAATGTCGAGAATCTGGTGGGCGTGTTCAACAGCAGTACTTGGCATTGGCAGAATCCGTCCTATCCCGGTTGGATCGTGCACATTCCCCGCAGCTTGGTCGGCAATGATCTGGACAACATCATCCAGTTCGGCAAGCCGTCGTACATGGGCAGCCATAGTGGACGTTATTACGTGCTTGACGGTGGTGCCGGCAATGACACGCTGATCGGAACCGAGGCCAACGAAACCTATGTGGTCGACAGCCTTGGCGATGTGATCATCGAAGGTGACTGGGGCTCTGACAACCGCTTCTCCATTGATACGGTGCGTGCCAGCCTGTCCTATTCGATCGCCAATCTGGTCAACATCGAGAACCTCGAGCTGGTTGGCAGTGGCGATTGGGCAGGTTGGGGCAATGCGGGCAACAACACGCTCAACGGCCGCACGTCGATGGGTGCCAACCACCTGTACGGTGGGATGGGCGATGATCGCTACATCATCAGTGCCAACGATACGGTGGTGGAGCTGGCCGGCGAGGGCAACGATACCGTGGTGATTGACGCCATCGAGGATGGCGCGCCACAGAACCAGTGGTTCGATGTCGCCAATTTCGCAAATATCGAGAACCTGGAGCTGGGCAACAACCTGGTGCCTGATGGACGCGGCGCGGGCACCATCAACGGTGGCGCGTTCCATGCGAATCTGCGCGGCGATGCCGGTGACAACGTCCTGACCGGAAACGGGTTCAGCAACGAGATCCGCGGTGGCGGAGGCAACGATACTCTCAAAGGCGGCGATCGTGAGCCGAACACGGTCTACAAGGCCAGCCGGGACTACCTGTACGGTGAAGAGGGCAATGATCTGCTGATCGCAGGCCAGGGCGGTGCGGACCTGCATGGCGGTACCGGCGATGACGTGCTCAGGGGCGGTTATGGCGACGACGATTTCCACTACGGAATAGGCGATGGTCGCGATACGGTGGATTCCTGGGCCGGCGCCGGCCGCGACCGTGTGGTGTTTGGCGCAGGGATCGACCCGGACCACGTCACCTTCAGTCGCAGCGGTCTGGACCTGATCGCGCAGGTCGGCAGCGATCCGAATGATCAGCTTACGGTCAGCAGCTACTGGTATGAGGAGGGCGACAGGCTGGTGGTGCGTGGGGTGATCGACCACTTCCTGTTCGCCGACGGCACCGTGCGCCGCGGCGATCTGCACCAGCTGCCGTACACCAACAAGCCTCCGGTCACGCTGATCCCGTTCGTCGAGTTCGAGGCCATCGGTGAGACCGCCTTCTCGGCGAAGATTCCCTCGGGCATGTTCCAGGATGAGGCACAGGACACGCTGACCTATTCGCTGAGTGAGAACGCGCCAGCCTGGCTGGTCATCGATCCGCTCACCGGCGAGCTTACGGGCACACCGCCCAATGGCGGTGCGGATCTTTCGCTGGACATCATCGCCGCCGACAGCTGGGGGCAGCGCACCACGGCCTGGCTGACGGTGAATGTACGCAACGTGCTGCGGGGTACCGACGGCGCGGATGTACTTGCCGGCACCCAGTTCCGCGATGATCTGCATGGCGGCGCGGGCAATGATGTATTGAGTGGTGCAGGTGCCGGTGATCGCCTGTATGGCGGTGAGGGCGACGATATCTATGTGGTGAGCGACCCGAGCCAGCAGGTGATCGAACTGGCCGGCGGCGGTGACGACACTGTTCGCAGTGGCAGCCATCGCTACGTGCTGGGCGAGAATGTCGAGCGGCTCGAGCTGCTGGACGGTGCGTATGAGGGGACCGGCAACCAGGGCAACAATACGTTGATCGGCAATCAGGGCGACAACAGGCTTGATGGCGCCGCCGGGGAAGATCGCCTGGTCGGCGGTGGCGGCGATGATACCTACGTGGTCGACAGTGCCGGCGACGTTGTCATCGAGGTGGCCGGCGAAGGCATCGATACCGTGGAGTCGGCGCTGGACTGGCAGCTGGGCGACCATCTGGAGAACCTGGTGCTGACCGGCTCCGGCAACCTGAGCGGGGTTGGCAACAGCCTGGACAACGAGCTGTATGGCAATGATGGCAACAATCGGCTCGAAGGCGGCCTGGGTGCTGATCGTCTGTACGGTGGCCTGGGCGATGATCTGTACATCATCGAGTCGGCCCAGGATCGCGTGTTCGAGGACGAAGGCGGCGGCCTGGATACCATCGAGCGCCGCTTCGAGACGAACCTGATCCTGGCCGACAATGTCGAGAACCTGATCCTGGCCAACGGCATTGTGTCCGGCAACGGCAACGCGTTGGACAATGTCATCAATGGCAACGCTGCGGCAAACAAGCTGAGCGGCATGGACGGCAACGACACCCTTGTCGGTGGTGATGGCGATGACCAGCTATGGGGCGGCAGCGGTGACGATGTCCTGCGCGGTGACAATGGTGCGGACTATCTTGACGGCGGCAGCGGTGCTGATCAGATGAGTGGTGGCGCAGGCAATGACATCTACATCGTGGACAATACGGCGGACACGATCATCGAGCTTGCCGGCGGTGGCACTGACCAGGTGCAGTCTTCGGCTTCCTACACGCTGTCGGCGGATCTGGAGAACCTGTTCCTGACCGGAAGTGCTGACATCAACGGGACCGGCAACGCGCTGGGCAACTACCTGGCGGGCAACAGCGGCAGCAACACGCTCAACGGAGGAGGCGGCAACGACACGCTCAGTGGTGGGGGCGGCAACGATACCCTGCTGGGCGGAGCTGGCAATGACGCCTATCTGGTCGATGCGAACTCGGGCAGCGATGTGGTCGACAATACCGGTGGCGGCAACGATACGGTGTTCTTCCAGAACGGCGTCACCCGGGAGCGGCTGAGCTTCTCCCGCGAGGGGGATGACCTGTTGATCCGGATCGACCAGGCAGCCACGCCGGCGGTGCGCGTGCGCAATCACTTCCTCGGCGGGGACTGGGCCATCGATCAGGTTCAGCCTGACGGAGGCAGTTCACTCAGCGCGGCCCAGATCAATCAGCTGGTGAGTGGCGGCAGTGGGGGCGGATTCGACAAGACCATCACCGGCACCTCGGCGGGAGAGCAGTTGGTGGGCACTCCCGGCAAGGACCTGATCGAGGGACTGGGGGGCGATGACACGCTGTTCGGCATGGCAGGCGACGACACGCTGCGCGGAGGCGATGGCAATGATCAGCTTGCAGGCGGCAACGGCAGCGCTGCGGGCTCCGGCAACGACCGGCTCGAGGGCGGGGCAGGCAACGATACCCTGCGCGGCCAGGACGGCAACAACGTGCTTGTGGGTGGCAGTGGCGATGACCAGTACATCCATGGCGGCGGAAACGATGTGATCGACAATACGGGGGGCGGCGTCGACTGGCTGTTCTTCCAGAACGGCATTACCACCGGACAGCTTGCTTTCACCCGCGAAGGTGACAATCTGGTGATCGTTGTGAACGGAAACGCCAACCAGCGCGTCACGGTGACCAATCACTTCCTCGGCGGTGACTGGGCGCTCGACTACCTGCAGGCTGCCACCGGCAATGCGCTCAACACCGCGGCCATCAATGCGCTGGTCAGCAACGGCGGCGGTGACGGCGGAGGTACGCCGGGCGCCGGAAACGATGCCGACTACCCGTCCAAGATCAACGGTACGGCGAACGCCGAGCAGTTGGTCGGTACCAGCGGGCGTGACCTGATCAAGGGCCTTGCCGGCGACGACAAGTTGTTCGGAATGGGGGGCGATGACAAGCTGGAAGGCGGCGATGGCAATGATTACCTGTCCGGTGGCAACGGCAGCTTCAGCGGATCAGGCAAGGACATCCTGATCGGTGGCGCCGGCGATGACCAGCTGGTGGGCGAAGATGGCGATGACATGCTCATCGGCGGAGTGGGCAACGACACCTATTTCTACCGGGCCGGATCGGGCGCCGATACGGTGGACAACACCGGCGGTGGTACCGACTGGTTGTACTTCGATGGCATTGATCGCAGCCGCCTGAGTTATCACCGTGACGGCGATGATCTGGTCGTCAGGGTGGATGGCAGCGCCGGGCAGCAGATGCGTGTGCTTCGTCATTTCCAGGGTGGGCAGTACGCCATCGCTTTCGTGCAGCCTGGCGATGGTGGCTACGCCATCACCGCCGATCAGATTGCCAGTCAGTTGACACCGATGACGGCACTTCGCACCAGCATGACGTCTGACGCTGCGCCTGCGCCGGAGGGAATGTCGCTGGAGGCCGAGCTGCAGCATCTGGTAGGGGCCATGGGCGCGTTCCGGGCAGGTGCTGCCACCGGGCTCGTTGGCGATGTACCTGTGCAGCTGGCCGATGTCGACCCATCCCTGTGGGCGGGTGCACTGCACCGTCAGGAGGCGCGCGCCACACTTGTGCCGGGCTGATCCGGCCTACGCATGAGGTGGCATGCCCGCAACGGTTCCGGCAGCAGGGGCCGTTGCGGGCGGGTTGGGTCGATGAGCTTCGGCCGGCGGGGCATTGGCCGAACGGTAACACCAGGTAACAGCCTGCCTGGATTGGGTAACAAAGGGTGATCCGGGCACCGACAGCGGCCGCCACTGGGCTACCCTGTAGTTCCAGCGTAAGTTGTAGGGCGCACCGATGAAGGTTGTGGTTCTTGCTGCATTACTGATGGTGGCGCAGGCGCCTGCGATACACGCCCAGGCACTGCCTGCCGAGCTGGCCCAGCTGGGGATCATCGCCGGCATGCCTTACGCCAAGGCCAAGCGCCTGCTCGATGCGGCCGGCTGGCAGGCCCAGCCGATGCAGGGCGCGCCGGAATCGCTGGAAGGCTTTCCGGAAGTCGGATGCCAGAAAGGCGGAAAAGAGTGCGCCACGACCTTCGAAAAGGGCGATCAGCAGGTCGCGGTGCGGCTGGGCACTACCCTGGCAGGGCAGCCGTTCGTGCAGGGCGCTGACTGAGCGCCCCCTGCGCTCACGCCAGCGGCAGCCGGTCCAGCGCGTGCGACAGGCGATCATGCAGGTCGCGCACATGTTCGGCCTTGGCATGGGTCCGCGTGGTATCACCAAAGCTGCGCAGATAGGCGCAGGCCGCGAAGCCGGAACTCTTCTTCTCGTATTCGGCAATCCAGGCCAGGCGGTCCGGGTTGTTGGCCTGCTCGGTTGACCACGCGGCCACCGGCGGACGGATGCGGTGCTTCAGGCCGACGCGCCAGGGTTTGGGTGTCAGCCGTGCACGGAAGCAATGCTGCAACCGGCACATGCGCGCGTACAGGGTGTCGGCGCCCAGTGCCTTGAAGAACGCCTGCAGCTGTTCGTCCTCCGGTGGGAACGTGGCGTGCATGGCCAGCACGCGCAGTCCGGCCGGTGTCCGGTAGGCGCGCAGGTGCCAATCCGGATGCTGCTCGCTGAAGGTCGCGACCCGCTGCAGGGCCACACCCTCGGCGCCACCGGCCGCGGCCAGTCGGCGCCTGCGTTGCATCAGCAGCGCGGTATTCACCAGCACCACTGACGCCACGCCCAGCACCAGTCCCACCAGCCAGTGCCAGAGCAGGGTGCCGATGATGGCGCCGGCAAACAGCAGCACCGCCGCGATGAGGGCGGGCATCACGCACCCTGCCGGGGGCGGCGCGTGGTCGATGTCGGCGAACAGCACGTCCGGGGTGTTCAGGCACAGCGCACCGTAGCTGTTGCGGGTGATGATGACATCGCCGTCGCGCCGCACGATCTGCTCGCGGATCGGAACACCTTCCACACCGTAGTTGCTGCGCACCTCACGACGCGGCAGTGCCTGTCCGGCAAGGATGGCGTTGAGGGCTTCATTGGCACGCCGATCGGCGTGCCCCTGGGCCTCGGCCGGGCCTTCGTCGGACCAGCCGAAGCGGCGCACGACCACCGGCCGGCCGCGGAAACGGGCCTGCAGGCGGGCTTCGGCCCAGTACGCGGGGACGATCATCATCGTGCGGTGCTCCATCATCCGTGGCAGGTGCCGAAGCGAGTCTGGCACAGCGCCGGAGCGGCCGCATCCGCCTGCTGCGGCGGGTCGGGCAGAGTGGTAGATTGCGCGCTTCGCATGCACTCCACCAAGGACGGAGCGATGTTCATGATCCTGCGCGGCCTGTTGGCCCTGGCCTGTACCGGGGCGGTTGGCATGGCCATGGCGGCGGAGCCGGCCGCGCCGCAGATCCTCACCGAGGATGTCACCCGCTTCTACGCGCTGTACGACACTGCCGGCGGCAAGCCCAGCGTTGCACAGCTGCGTGGATACATGGCCGAGGGCTCGGTGGGCCTGGCGGAGTTGGCCAAGGCGCGGCGGGTCACTCCCGAACGGATTGCCGAAGCCATGGTCGCCCAGCCCGAGCTGTACGCCCAGGGACGAAACTGCCTGGCCGAGCTGCCGATGGTGAAGCAGCGTCTGACGCACGTGTTCGCCAACCTGCGAGCGATCTACCCGCAGACCCGGTTCCCGCCGGTGACCATCGCGGTGGGCCGTGGCCGGCCGGTCGGGCTGACCTCGAAGAGTGGGGTGATCATCGGCCTGGAAGCGCTGTGTGCGGCGGATTTCATGAATCCCAATGTGCAGGACCGCTTCGTTCACGTGATCGCGCATGAGTACGTGCACATCCAGCAGACCGGGCCGACCGACTTCGAGCCGGGCGATCCGCATGCGACGGTACTGCGCGTGTCGCTGGGTGAGGGCATCGCCGAGTTCATCACCGAACTGATTTCCGGCAACGTGGGCAATGGCCGCCATGCCGCGTGGACACGCGGCCGCGAAGTGCATATCGAAAGCGCGTTCGCACTCGACCTCGACAGCACCGACCTTTCGCCGTGGCTGTACAACTACACGCCCGGTTCGCAGGAGCCCTACGACCTGGGCTACTGGGTCGGTTACCGCATTGCCAAGGCCTACTACCTGCAGGCCAGGGACAAGCGTGACGCGGTGCGTGCGCTGATCCAGCAGGACAACCCGAAGACCATCCTGGCCGCCAGCGGCTGGACGCCGGGCATGTGGATGCCGGCGAAGGTGACCGGCGTGGCGGCGGGTGCGGTTGCGCGCTGAGCCTTGTGCACAGCGCTAGACTGCGGTTCTGGTCATCTGGAGAATCCGCATGCGTGGATCCGTGCTGCTTGCCGGTGCAATCACCGTTGTCATGGCGCTGAGCACGCCACTGGAGGCGGCCGAACAGGCGGCGGTCAATCCGTTGCTGGTCAAGCCTGTTGAACAGCTGCGTCCGGACGAAGTGCGTTTCATGCAGCAGCAACTGGCCGACTGGCCGCAGCTGCAGCGTTATCGCGACGCCAACGCACAGCTGCCTGCGGCAGTGCCCGGTCAACCACGCGTGGTGTTCTTCGGTGATTCGATTACCGAAGGTTGGGGCAGGGAAGGCAGCGCCTCGTTCTTTCCCGGCAGGGGCTGGCTCAACCGTGGCATAAGTGGCCAGACCACGGCGCAGATGCTGCTGCGTTTCCCGCAGGATGTGCTGGCACTGAAGCCGCAGGTGGTGGTGATCCTGGCCGGTACCAATG
Source organism: Stenotrophomonas maltophilia group sp. Smal17 (assembly GCF_030237045.1). Taxonomy (NCBI): domain Bacteria; kingdom Pseudomonadati; phylum Pseudomonadota; class Gammaproteobacteria; order Lysobacterales; family Lysobacteraceae; genus Stenotrophomonas; species Stenotrophomonas maltophilia group sp. Smal17. The sequence goes on along the minus strand of NZ_JASJSU010000003.1, from coordinate 60,125 downwards.
ACATTGCCGGCAACACCGGCCCGTCTACGCAGGCGATGATCGAAGACAACCTGCACGCGATGGTGGATCTGGCGCAAGTGCATGGCGTCCGCGTGGTGTTGGCCTCGGTGCTGCCGGTCAGCGAGTACCCGTGGATGCCGGGCATCACGCCTGCGCCCAAGGTGCGTGCATTGAATACGGCGTTGAAGCGCTATGCAGAGGCGAAGCAGCTCATCTACCTGGACTACTACGCGCCGATGGCCAACGCGGCCGGTGGCCTCGACCCGCAGCTGGCCGACGACGGCGTGCATCCCACCGCGAAGGGCTATGAAGTGATGGCGCCGTTGGCCGAGGCGGCGATCAAGCGCGCGCTGGATCAGGCAGACTCACCAGCAACCACTCACCGAAACTGATCACCAGCGGATCTGCGGCGCTGTCCTCATGCACCAGCCAGCTCCAGCGTGGGCCGCGCACGCGTGCATCATCCAGCGGTTGCAGCAGTCCCTGCTCGCAGGCGCGCGCGGCCAGCAGCTCGCTGACCAGCGCGATGCCCAGCCCCTGGCACGCAGCATCCAGCAGCTGCCCGGGCTCGGAGAAATTCATGCCCTCGCGGCGCTGGCCCACGTCCGCGCCGCCCTGTACCTGCCACTGGCTCCAGTCCATTTCGCGCTCGCCATGCAGGGTCAGGCGCTGCTGCACGGGCGTGGCGAGCAGGGCCGGATGGCAGGCCGGATAGAGGCGATCCTGCAGCAGCACCCGATGCTGGCACTGCGCCTGTGAGTCGAGGTCATCACGCACCGCCACGTCCAGCGTCTGCGTGGTCATATCGGGTGCTTCCTCGCTGGTCAGCAGCCAGAGGTCGGCGCCGGGATTCAGGCGATGGAACTCCGCCAGGCGCGGCACCAGCCAATGGCGGGCAAAGGCCGGGCTGGTGTTGACGATCAATTGATTGGGTTTGCGGTATTGATCGAGCCGGCGGATGCCGCTGGCCAGCTGGCGCAGCAGGGACTGGGTGGTTTCCAGCAGATCAAGGCCGGCGTCGGTAAGGGTGACGCTGCGACCCTGGCGGAAGAACAACGGTTGCTGCAGGGCGTCTTCCAGGCCGCGGATCTGCTGGCTGATGGCCGATTGGCTCAGGTGCAGTTCCTCGGCGGCGCGATGGAAGCTGCCGAGCCGGGCGGCGGCTTCGAAGCCCCGCAGGGCGTTCAGGGGTGGCCAGTGCTTGAGCATTTCAGATAAGCAGAACTGTTCAGATGATGGCTGAATCTATCGTTTGTTCTTATGGATCGGCAAGCGCAGCATGGCGTCCATCCCACACCGGCCCTGGAGCCTGTCATGAGCAACCGTCGTCACTTCCTCACCCAGCTGGCGGGCGCCGCCGGTCTTGGCGGCCTGGCCGCCCTGGGTCTGGCCGGCCTGCCGGGTCGCGTGGCAGCGGCAGGTCCGGGCGCAGGCATCTGGCGCATGCCGGACGAGCACGGCCCGCAGGAGCGGGTGTTCCTGGCCTTCGCCGCGCAGCCGCGGGTATGGGGCGCGCAGGCCGATGCGGTGAACACCGCCGTGGCGCGGCTGGCGCGCACCATCGCCCGCCACCAGCCGGTCAGCGTGCTGTGCCGCCCGGCGCAATTGAAGCAGGCGCAGGATCGCTGCGGCCGCGACAACATCGAGTTCCTCGAGGTGCCGCTGGATGACATCTGGGTGCGCGACTACGGCGGCTGCTTCGTCACCAACGGCCGGGGCGGGTTGGGCCTGGTCGACTTCAACTTCAACGGCTGGGGTGGCAAGCAGAGCGCGCGCAACGATGGCGCGGTGGCGCCCTGGCTGGCGCAGGTGACCGGCGCGACGCTGCTGGAAAGTGACCTGGTGGGCGAGGGCGGCGGCATCGAAGTCGATGGCCACGGCACCGCCATCCTCACCGAGAGCTGCTGGGTGAACCGCAACCGCAACCCAGGCTGGTCGCGCGCGGACATCGAAGCCGAGCTGAAGCACCACCTCGGCCTGCGCAAGATCATCTGGCTGCCCGGCATCGCTGGCGAGGACATCACCGATGCACACGTGGACTTCTACGCGCGCTTCGTGCGTCCGGGTGTGGTGATCGCCAACCTCGACAACGATCCGGACTCCTATGATTACGACCTGACCCGCGAGCACCTGCAGATCCTGCGCGGGGCCAGCGATGCCGATGGCCGCCGCCTGCAGGTGCATACGCTGCCGCCGCCGCTGGACGGGCGCGACAACGTGCATACCCGCGACAACGACGATCTGGCGATGGGCTACATCAACTACCTGCCGATCAATGGCGCGGTGGTCGCGCCGCAGTTCGGTGATGACGCCGCCGACGGCTACTGCCGTGAGCTGCTGGAAGAGCTGTATCCGGGCCGCGTGATCGAACAGGTGGACATCGATGCGATTGCCGGTGGCGGCGGCGGCATCCATTGCGTGACCAAGAACATGCCGAAGGTGGAGTGAGGGGCCTCAGGCGTCGTCCTGCTTCAACGCGGCATCGGCCGCCAGCAGCGCCTCGGCGGCCGCACTCAGTGGCGGCGACGGCGGGGCCACCACACCGATCGCTTCCATCATCTTCGGCATGCTGAGGAACTGGCGCGCGCGGCGGTCGTAGATACCGGTGACCAGCAGCGCGCGGGTGGCGATCTTCTGTTCGGCGCCGATCAGCACACGCTGCTCCATGATGCCGCGCGAGCCCACCCAGCCGACCAGCCGGGTTTCCAGGGTGAAGCGCTGGAACGGCTTCAGCTCGCGGCGGAACTGGATGGTGCCGGCGCCGACGATCGGCGCCCATTTCTCGCGCAGTGCCACCCGGCCCAGGCCCATGCGCAGGATCAGGTCCAGTCGGCCCAGGTCGAAGATGTTCCAGTAGCGGCCATTGGTCATGTGCAGGTTGCTGTCCAGGTCGTTGGGCAGCACCCGGAACTGCAGCCGCGAGACCCCGAACGGGGCGTCCAGCTTCGGCCGGAACAGGCTGCACAGCAGCAGGTGGAGCAGGCGGAACCAGAGATTCATGGCTATGACGACTGTTATAGAACGGCCGGTACGCTAATCTATGACGACTGTCTTAGCAAGGAGCCTGCCGTGAGCCCGCGATCCTCTGATGCGCCTCAACGCGTGATTGATGCCGCGGCACAGATGCTGGCGCGCGTGGGCCTCAATGCCACCAGCATCCGCGAGGTGACCAAGCTGGCCGAAGCGCCGCTGGGTTCCACTTATCACCATTTTCCCGGCGGCAAGCAGGAGCTGCTGGCGCGTGCCACTCACATGGCCGGCGACAAGGTGGAAGCACTGCTGGTGGAGCTGCTGAAGGGCGGCGCGGCGCAGGGCCTGCAGCAGTTCCTGGCGATGTGGCGCGAGCGGCTGCTGCGCTCCGGCTTCCGTGCGGGGTGCCCGGTGCTGGCCGCTGCGGTGGAGGAGCCAGTGGAGGCGATGCACAGCCAGCCCCGCGCGGCCGCCGCGGAGGTGTTCGCGCGCTGGCAGGGCCATCTGGCCTCGGCCTTCATCGCTGAAGGTCACGATCCAGCCGCTGCGGCCGGTCTGGCCAGCCTGGTGATCGCCAGCGTGGAAGGCGCGGTGGCGATGTGCCGTGCCCTGCAGGACATCGCCCCGTTCGATCAGGTGGCCGCACAGTTGCTGAAAGCCGCGGCGACGCCTTGATCCGGCTATCCGCGTGCGGGAGACGCGCAGCAGGTCATCGGAAGATCATCAAGTAGCCCCAGCCGAGCACGATGGGCAGGAACGCTGCGACGGCCGACGCGCCCAACCAAAGAAAGTAGCTGCGAGCGGCGGGCGCTCCTTGCCGCTTGAGGGCCCAGGCATGCGTCGGGAGTACCAGCAACGCCTGAACTACAAATGCAACCACGGCGGCAAGCCATGCCACCAGGACGCCGAGGCAGCCATCGCTGAAGCAGCGGCTACCAAACCAGGAACCCCAACCGGCGAGGCCAAGCATTGGAACGAACATCACGAGGGCGGCGGAGCGGGTGAGCTGGGAGACGTGCATGCCGTAGAGCATACTTTTTCTGGCAGAAAGCCATGATCCAGCCGCCGGCGCGCGAGTACAAAGCAGGCGCCAGTCCGGTCCGTGGGTGTTTGACCCGCAGTCCCATCGCGCTAGACTCCGCCCATCACCACCTACGCGTGCCCGGCAAGGATGTCCGCATGCAGTATCAGGTTCCCGACGTTCGTGGCCGCGATGCCTCCCGTCCCCTGGCGGCTGCATGAAGCGCTCGCGCCACTTTTCACGCAGCCCACTGAAATTGCCCGTGAACCGCGGTAGCGAAGTCGTGCGTGCGCGCCGGCACCTGCAGCAGCGTAGTTGGCCACGCCTGCAGATGGCGCTGATCGTCGCCCTGACCGGTGCGGCCGGTTTCCTTGCCTCGTACCTGCTGCGCCTGGCAGGTATCGACGCGATGCTGCTTCGCTACCCGATGGCCGTAGTGCTGGCCTACGGCGTGTTCCTGCTGCTGATGTGGATCTGGATCCGCTGGCGCTGGGACAACGTACTGGATGGCCTGTCGCCGGACATGGGCGGTGGCAGCCCATCCCCTCGTGGAAGTGCCGTGGAATCTCCGTGGAGCGGTGCCGAGGGGCGCTCCGGCGGTGGCGGTGTGTCGGCGTCGTGGAGTGATTCGGCATCGCCGAGCGGCGCGGAGGTGAGTGAGTTGCCACTGGCTGGATTGGCTGAAGACGAAGCGGGCCTGCCTCTGCTGGCCATCCTCGGCATCGTCGCGCTGGTGGCGACCGTCCTGCTGGCGAGCGTGTGGGTGGTGTGGTCGGCGCCGGTGCTGATGGCTGAACTGCTGGTGGACGCCGCCATCGCTGGTGGCCTGTACCGGCGCATGCAGGGCATGCAGGAGCAGGGATGGTGGCGGGTATGCGTGACGCACACGATCTGGCCGCTGCTCGGCCTGCTGCTGTTCTTTGCAGTGCTGGGTTGGCTTGCGCAGGAACTTGTGCCGGGTGCGAGCCATCTGCTGCAGGTCATCCAAGCGCTGTAGCACCACGTTTCCGGCCGATATCCCAACCTGCTTCATTTCTTCCAGGAACTTCATGCGACAGCGCATTGCACGGAAGCGCATCCTGACGACAGCGGTCGTCCTGTTCGTGGCTGTTGGCGCAGCGCTGATGGTCAGTGTGCGCCCGCAGTGGCGGCAGGACAGCGGTCCGCCGCCGATCAACCTCGGTACCGCACAGATGCAGGCCGAGGTGATGGCAGAGCTGATCGACCTGCGACCGACACCGCCAGGAAAGCCGCCGGTACCTCCGATTCCAATGAAGGCAGTCTCCTCCCCGATGCTGACCGGTAACAGTGGGTTCGCGACCGCAGAGGTGCCACTGCAAGACGCCGCGCCAGCACACTTCGAGCCGCGCAGCTGGGAGCCCGACATGCCATTCGCTGTGATGGAATGGACCGCACCTTCCTGCGGTGAAGGAGACCCCGCCCCGGTCTGCCAGGTTAGTCACAGCGTCGTCGAGTGGCGCGATGATGACAGTGCGGCATCCTTTCAACTGCAGCAGCATCTGGAGGCGATGTTGCAGGTCGCGAACCGCCGGGCTGTACGCGTACCCGACCTCGCGTTTGGGCTTGCACACGCGCGGGCGCAACGGATGACGTGGGACGAACTTCAGCAACGGCGCGCGCGTGGCATCGAGGGATGTACGGATGGCCTGGGCAATCCCGATCTGGGCGTTGTCTATCTGCAGCGCCCTGTGTTCAGCCTGGACGGTAACTGGGCAATGGCATCGGTCGCCTCGGATCTGTGCAGTGGAGGAACGGCGATGCGCGTCCTCTACCTTCTGCACCGCGGGAAGGGCGGATGGGAGCGTATTCGAGTGGAGCCTGTCCGCTATACGGGCTTTGGACACGGCCTGTGGCCCGCATTGCCGGAGTCGTGATGACAGACTCGCAGCGCTGGACCTGCGGCACGCTGGCTCTGCTGCTGGTGGGAATTGGCGCAGCGTTGCGGTGGTGGGTTGGCAGCACCCTCGGTTACAACCCTTGGCAGGAGCTGCTCGCACCCGGCGACGGCTCGCTCGGTTCGACGCTGCTGAGTACGTCGCCGAAGTGGTTGGCGGCACTGGTGCTGATCGGCTTCGCGCCTTCCATCTGGAAACACAGCGAGCGCCTGCCGGCCTGGTGTATCAGCTGACCCTGGAACGGTGGCGCCGGATCACACCCGGCGCCGCCTGCGGCAATCAGTCAAAGCGCCAGCGCACGCCCGCATAGACGCCACGGCCTTCGCCCGGCGTCGAGCGCGCCACATCCTTGCCCACATCGTCATAGCCCGGCGTGACCGTAGCAGCGTAGTGGCGGTCGCCGATGTTGCGCATTTCCGCCCAGGCCTGCCAGCGGCCGCCCGGTGCGTCGTAGCCGATGCGGCTGCCGAAGATCACATGGCTGTCGGCCCAGTAGCTGTTGGCGTAATCCACGGCAATGCGCGAGGCGTACTCGGTGTTGAGTGCGGCGTACAGGCCGGAGGCATGGTCGAAGCGCAGTTCGGCCTGGTAGCTGTGCTGCGGCAGGCCGGGCAGGCGGTTGCTGCCGAAGCGCGCGTCGTGGCGGTAGCGGAAATCACTGAAGGTATACGCCTGGCGCAATGACAGGCGCCCCGGCGCGGCCTGCCACAGCGTGCTGTCCAAGCCGGCCTCGATGCCACGGTGCACGGTCGGGCTGGCGTTGTTCTCGGCCACGAACAGGTTTGGCACCGGCTGCAGCTCCACGCTCAGCAGTTCGTGGTTCACGTGTGCGTAGTAGCCGGTCAGTTCCCAGCGGCCCAGCACAGCGTCGCCACGTGCGCCCAGTTCCAGCGTGGTGGCGGTCTGGTTCTGCATCGGCACCGGCGCGCGCTGGCGGCCGGTGGACGGTCCATTGCCTGGCCCGAAGTACTGGTTCGAGCCCCAGATCATCGACCACGGGTGCGGTGCTTCCACCGAACGGCTGAGGTTGCCGAACCACTGCGTCTGCGCGCTGTGCTGCCAGGTGAAGCCCAGTCGAGGCGCATAGTCCCAGTCGTGGTCGCGCAGGCGGCCGCCACTGCTCGGCCAGGTCACCTGCACATCACGGCGGGTGTTGATCAGCGCCAGCCCGGTCTGCAGGCGCAGGCGGTCGTTCAACGTGAGGGTGTTGCTGACGTGCAGGGTGCTGTCAGTGCCGTGGTGGCGGAAGTCGCGCGTGCGCGTGCCAGCGGCGTAGCCGTTGTTGGCAAAGCGCAGCGACTCGCGCACGTCGGCGTCCAGGTCGTGGGTGACGCGCAGGCCTACGGTGGTTTCGCTGTCCAGGCCGAACAGCCGGTGGCGCTGGCGATAGTCCAGCGTGGCATTGAGGTTGGCGTAATCCAGCTGCTGGCGGTACAGGCTCTCGTTCAAGTCCATCGGGTACTTGTGATAGACCAGCCCGGCCTGCAGCGAGGAATCCTCATCGATCTGCAGCGTGGTGACATTGCCCACCCACGTGCTGCCCGGCTGCGGGCGGCGCGCATCAATGGCCAGGTTGGCCGGGTTCGCCGCACGCGGGTCGTTGCGGATCTGGGCGCGGGTCAGGCGCCCGGGCGTTTCGTGATTGGTTTCGCGGTAGCGAACGAAGAAGCGCGTCTGCAGGTCGGGCGTGATCTGCCAGCCGATGTTGGCCATCGCGCCCTTGCCGTCGCCACGGGCATGGTACTGGTAACCGTCGAATTCGGTATCGGTGTAGGCCAGGAAGTAGTCGACATCGCCACTGACACCCCCCCAGCTGATCCCGCGCTTCTGGTAGCCACGGCTGCCGGCTTCGTAATGCAGCTGCACGCCCGCCGAATCACGGCCGCTGCGGCTGACGTAGTCGATGGCGCCGCCGAGTGCCAGCGCGCCACGCTCGAAACCGTTGGCCCCGCGCAGCACTTCCACGCGCGACAGCCACAGCGGTTCCAGCAGCTCGTAGGGCGTGCCGCCCGGTCCGGTCAACGGCAGGCCATCGATCGACACGGCAATACCCGAGGCGTGCGCGCCCGGGCCGCGGTTGATGCCGGAGCCGCGGATGGAGACCTTGGTGCCCTCGTTGCCCGGCGATTGCACGCTGATACCCGGCTGGTAGGCCAGCACATCGGCGCTGCTGGACAGTCGGCTGTCGGCCTTGGCCACATCGATGACGTTGCTGGCGCCGGGCACGCGCTTCAACGCCTCGCGTGCCTGGGCGCTGGCATCGGCGGCGGTGACTTGCACCGCATCCAGCGTGGTGGCCTGCGGGGCGGCGTGGGCGGTAGCGGCGAGGCCGAGAGAAACGGCCAGGAACAGTGGCGACGGAGTGGGGCGGTACGACGAGAGCGACATGCGGGACTGCTGTAAACCGCGAAAGTGTCGCGCAAGTTAACAGGTCGCGCGCGCCGCGTCACCCATCGGCGGCGTATGGCCGCCCGCGCACTTGTAGAGTCGAGCTTGCTCGACTGCTCTTTCGCACTTGTAGCGTCGAGCCGTGCTCGACTCCGATGCAGAGAAGCAGTCGAGCAAGCTCGTCTCTACAATCGGTTTACGGTGAAGGCTTCGCCAGCGCCTTGGCCTTCGCATACAGCCGATCAGACGTTTCCTTCTCGCCCAGCGCCGCATGGCACTCGGCGAGGCTGTCCCAGGTATTGGCCGAATCCGGATACAGCTCGGTATTGAGGGTGAACACCTTCAGCGCCTTGCGCGCGCCCAGACTCTCGCGGATGGCATAGCCGCTCGCATTGATCGCACGCTCCCGTTCGTTGCCCGTAATCCGCGTGTCGTCGCGCAACCAGGCCCGCATCGCCTGCGCGGCGCCGGCATCATCATCCTGTGCATAGGCGATCAGTCGCTCCGACAGCACTGCATGCGGAAACTCGGCGGGCGCGGCCACCGCCATCGTGCTCTCCACCAACGTGCTCGACCACACATTGCGCGCGCTGCCATTGGTCAGGTACACGAACACCCAGTAGCCACTGGCCAGCGTGTCCTTGTAGGCCAGCCGCACCCGTACGCGGGTGCCACCATCGTGACCGACCTGGGTGTAGTCGTCGCTGTGCGTGGTGTCCCAACCAGTGGAGAAAAAGTTGCTGCCGCCACCGCTCAGTTTCTGCGGCTTCCATAGTTTTTCCAGCGTCGCCGTGCGTACCAGCTTTCCGGTCGCCAGCGCCTGCAGGAAGCGGTTCATGTCGCCCACGGTAGTCTGCAGATCGGCATGGCCCCAGCCGTAGTCCGGCCACGGATCTTCGTTGGCGGGCTGCAATGTGCCGTCCTCGCCGATGTGCGGCACCGCTGCGCGCTGCGCCGGCACGCTGGCTGCTCCCCATGAAGTGCTGGTCATCTTCAGCGGTTGCAGGATGCGTTCGCGCGCGATGGCCGGGTAGGGCTTGCGGTAGTGCGCTTCCAGCAGGGCGGTCAGCACCAGGTAGTTGGCCTGGGTGTATTGCACGCGGCTGCCGGCGGCGAATACGAGTGGTGCTGCACCGGCCACCTTCAGCGCCGAGGCGAGATCGGGTGCCATGCCGTCATAGCCCTTGCTGATCCAGTGGCCGTCGCGGCGGTCGGCGTACTCGCCAATGCCGGAACTGTGGTTGAGAAAATCGCGCACGGAGATCGCCTGCCATGCCGACGGCAATTCAGGCACATAGCGGCTGGCGGGTGCATCCAGGTCCACCTTGCCTTGTTCCACCAGCTGCATCACCAGTGTGCTGGTCAGCAGCTTGGCCACCGACTGCGAGGTGAAGATGGTATCGACGGTGGCAGGCGCATGCGTGGCCGGGTCGCGTTCACCGCTGGCGCCCTGGTAGAGCACGTTCCCGTTGCGCGCGACCAGTACCGCCTGGCCGGCAATACCGTAGCGTTCGCGGTTGGCCTGCAGTTGAGCGTCGAGCTGGGAAGAAAGGCCGGTAGGGACGTCACGCGCCGAGGCGGGCAGGGCGATGGCCAGGGCGCAGAGCAATGCAGCAGCAAGGGTGCGGTACATCGCGGTGATCCGTCAGCGGCGATGGCGCATCTTGGTCACGGCGGAAGATCGGGTCAAGGGCACCGATTCCCGCATCAGGGAGAGCCGGCCAGCGGCCGGCACTACCACACCTGCCAGGGCG